>NZ_JAKGUG010000010.1 GCF_021568855.1 Dethiosulfovibrio russensis
CACACCGCAGGAGATCTACTTCGAAGAGGAAGACCTATAGCAGTCTGACCTAAACTAATCTAGGCTAAAAAATGGTCTTGACAATGGGGTCCACCATAATGATATGACCTCACTTTTTGGAGGTTGTCTTGAAGAAAGAATGTGGCTTTCTTTCGGGAGCATCTTCCGGTAATCCCTTTTCTTTTCTGGGACTGTCTTTTTTCTTGTGCCACTCGTACCAGCCGCCGTCGTAAACTCTTATATTATCCCAACCCATAGCGTAGGCGTAGAAATAGGTTTCGCTGGCTCGCCATCCGGTTCCACAGTGGAAAGAGACAGCTTTATCGGGAGTGATTCCCCATTTCTTCCATCTGTCTGCTATCAATTCGTAGTTAAACATGGTGTTGTCCAGGTTCCGATAGTCTTCCATAGCGTAAGGATCGGATCCGGCATATCCAAACCTGGATTTGGCGATATCTCCAGCTTCTCCTATATAGGTATAGCCGCTTATCTCGCAAAGATATTCGGGCCAGCTTCTTATGGAGGCGATGACGGCATCGGGGTTTTTCACCATGGCAAGCTCTTCGTCGTAATCAATCAAAACCTCGGGGTTTTGAGGAATTTGGACTCCAAAGTTATCAACAGAGGTCCATTCATTTTCGCCTTTTTCCAGCGGTAGGTTTTCAAGCTCCCAAAGAGGCTTGCCACCGTTCAAAAAACGAATATCCTTTACTCCGGCATAATGCATTATCATACCGGCTCTGTAGGCTGCGGTAGTTGCGGCTACGGAGCCGTAGAGAATTACCGTGGTATCTGAGGTAACGCCCATTGCCTCCAATTTTTTCTTTATATCGTCGTCGTTAGGGCGATTCCAAAACTTGAGCTGTTCCGTCATCGGAATGGACTGATAATCGGCTAGGATTCTGACCCCTCTGACGTGGTTGATAGTGTCGTCGACCGTTATGGCGCCGGGGATGTGTCCTCTGAGGAAATCGTCCTTCTCGAAAGGTAGATTAACCTCTACTACGCGAAAATCTCCGCCCTTAAAGGTCTTCGGAGACCGTCCGTTCACGAGTTCCTCGACCCATTCGGGATAGACGAGCCTCTCGTATCGGGCCATCTTTTTCACGGTATGCCCCGATTCGATCCACTTTTCGAGTCCTCCCTCGAGAATCTTGACGTGCTTGAACCCCGCGCCTACGAACAGATCGTAGGCGTCCGATCCTAGGGTGTCGTTACCGTACAGCACGGTGTCCATATCTTTCTTT
This sequence comes from Dethiosulfovibrio russensis, assembly GCF_021568855.1. Lineage (NCBI taxonomy): Bacteria > Thermotogati > Synergistota > Synergistia > Synergistales > Dethiosulfovibrionaceae > Dethiosulfovibrio > Dethiosulfovibrio russensis. The sequence continues at coordinate 1,248 of NZ_JAKGUG010000010.1, forward strand.
AATTCCCGTCGGGTCAGTTCGTTGTCCAGTTCCTCGGGGCTTTTCGCCAGGTCGAACCAGCTGAGTGGAAAGTCTTTGGCTCCTTCTATATGGCCGCCCTTGCCTTTCTCGGTGTCCCATCCGATGAACTGATGTTCCGGACGAACGTCCACGAACTGTACCGGTTGGATTTTAGACGCCTCTTTTACCGAAATTAAGGGTAACGAGTCGGCAATAGCTCCTGTGACGGCGAAACAGATCATGGTTATCGATAAAAAGATTTTTATCATTCTAGATCTTATCTCCTTTTTTTATCTTTAAATATAGGGCTGTGAAAATCGAATAGGCTAAATAACATGAAAACATGTAGCTGAAAAAGGATGTCGCTATAGGGCCTGAGAGGTAAAATGCCATTTCGTCCGATAGCCAGCTCCAGTAACCTGTTGATATGCTAAATCCGCCAAAAAAATAGGCCAAAGTCGAACTGATGGGTTTTTGGACTGCGGCAAGGACCATAGCACAGATAAAAGGAGCCCACCAAGATTTTGATTCCCCTTTTAAGAAACAACCGATAAATGCCGCTTCTATGGCTTTAGAGAGCACAAGGTAGCCTATTATGCCGTTTCCCATCCTGAAAGTGCTTGAAATTAGGTTCAAAAAAATGGCCCATATCGCACCTGCTAAAGGTCCGAGGGCAATGGAGAAAAGAGCCGTCCCGGATATGTTGATGTTTATGAATACGGGAAAGCTGAAAAAAATCGGTCCTAAAACGGTCAGCACAGTTAGAGATGCCGAGAGAAACACGATAGCCGATGTGAAAAGAAGCTCTTTATTGTAGGTCATTGAATAACTGGTCTCCCCCCTATCTTAAGAACCATGTTTTGTCATCTCGGCGGATTTAGGATCGAGTCCTTGAGAAAAAACGGTAGTTTGTTCATGGCCCGAGGGGATTATACGTTAGCGTTCTAAAATTCTCAACGAGAATAGTAAATATGCCAATATTTTTGATGTGTTCTTTTGCGAAGCTGTAGGAGTTAGGAAGAACGTGATTTTTTAGAGGTGCTCGTAAATGAGACAGGCCCGGAGAAAATCTCCGGGCCTGTCTCATTTATATGGTTTTATTTATTTCGGGAGGGTCACCTCGAAGGTGGCTCCGTCCACGAATCTGGTCAGATCGATTCTGCCGTCGTGTCCCTCCACTATCCTCTTGGCTATGGCCAGTCCAAGGCCGTATCCTCCCTGTCCCCAGTTCTTTCTGCTTCTGGAGGGATCCCCTCTCTGGAACCGTTCGAAGATGGAGGAGGCCAGGCTTTCCTTTATACCCACTCCGTTGTCGGACACCGTGACCGTCCAGAGGTCTTCGTTCTCTTTCAGCTCCACGACTATCTTCCCGCCCGGTTCGTTTTCGAAGCGTCTTTTGACGTATTTCACGCCGTTGCCTATTAGGTTGCCCAGGGCCCGGTAGAGCTCGTCTCTTCGTCCCACCATTGGGGCCTTTTCTGGGGCTTCCAGAGTTATCTCTACCTCTGAAGCCATGGGGTGGGATCGGTGTTCCGATATCACCTCGGACAGGACCTCGGTAAGGTCGAGGGGCTCTCTTTTTTCCTTGGGAGGTTCGGCTTCCAACCTTGAGAGTAACAGCATGTCGTCCACGAGGGAGGTCAACCGTCTCTGCTGTTCCAGAATGGAGTTGAGGTATCGTTTTCTGGCGTCGACGTCCTCCTCGTCCATGAGGAACTCCGCCGTGACCCCTATGGAGGTCAGAGGGGTCTGGAACTCGTGGCTTGCGTCTGCTATGAAATTACGCCTCGCCAGGTCCAGCCTGTGTTCTTCCGTCATGTCCTGGAAGACCAGCAGTATGCCCGTCTCTATCGATTCGGCAGAAACGGTAAGGAACAGTCCCCTCTCCGGCAGGTCCAGAGTGACTGGGTCGGCTTGTCCGGACTGGGCCACCCTGTCTATCAGAGGGTGGAGGCTGCCGGGAAGGAGTACGCCGGTCTTCAGGTCCAACAGCTCTCTGGCGCAGCGATTTATCATCCTTATGGATTTTTTCCTGTCCAGAAGTATCAGTCCTACCGGCATGGATGCTATCAGGGTCTCCAGGTCGCCTCTTTCATGACGCAGTTCCTCCATGGTCTCGTGAAGCTGCTGGGACATGTCGTCCAAGGCTCCCGACAGGCTTTGAAGCTCCCTGTCTGCCATTATGGGGAACCGGGATTCCCTCCCTGTCGCTATGTCGTCCGCCGCCGCGACTATCCTCTCCAGAGGTCTGAAAAATCGCCTTATCATGAACTGGGCCAGGGCCAAAACGGCGAGGGCCGCCAGTATGGATAGCCCCAACAGTCTTTTGCGCCCTTCAGCCGCGGCCTGGTCCAAGGCGGACAGCCTGTAGGCCAGCCGGACCACCTGTAAGTTCCCGTCTACCGACAGGGCCCTGGCGGAGTAGACCATGGTGGAGTCCAGGCTTCTGCTGTATCTTATCTCCGATCCCGCTCCTGATGAGAAGGCCCTCTTTATCTCCGGTCTGTTGCTGTGGTTGTCCAGTCTCTCGACCGATGCCTCCGTGTCCCTAAGCACCGTGCCGTTTCCGTCTATCAGACTGATCCTGCATTCCAGCTCTTGGGCCAGCTCTTCGAGGTCGAGAGATCCGTCGCTTTCCTCAACCAGCCGGGCTACGAGCCCCGCCTGTCGGGACAGCTCTCGAACCGCCTCGTCGGCGATATGATCTTCCACTATCCGGCTCATCAGCAGCCAGGATCCGAAAAAGGTCAGCAACACCGCGGTCGCTGCGGCCAACAGTGTCTTACCCTTCAGGCTTTTCATTCGATTCCTCCACGATTATCCTGTATCCTCGGCCCCTGAGGGCCGTTATGGTAGGAGCCGAGTCTCCTCCGGCCTGAGCCAGTTTCTTCCTCAACCTTGATATGTGGACGTCCACGGTTCTAGTGTCGCCCCCGTAGACCCCCCATATCAAGGAGAGAAGTCTCTCCCTCGGGACAACCTGTCCCGGCCTCTCAGCCAGGGTTCGGAGCAGCCTGTATTCGGTCAGGCTCAGGTTGATCTCCTCTCCCTTGAACTTGGCTATCTGGCCCTCCAGGTCTATCTCCAGGTCGCCTACCGATACGGTCGGTTTGGTCTGGACGAGCTGGGTGCGTCTTATCAGGGATTTCACCCGGGCCATCAGTTCCACCAGGGAGAAGGGCTTCCGGATGTAGTCGTCGGCGCCCAGTTCTAGCCCCTGTACCAGATCTCGCTCGTCCCGTCTGGCCGTCATCATTATTATGGGGAGAGCCCGACTCTCCGGAGAGGACCTTATCCGTCGACAGACCTCCCAGCCGTCCATGCCGGGGAGCATCAGGTCCAGAAGCACCAGGTCGGGCAGCACGGGATACAGCATGTCCAGGGCGTCGTCTCCGTTGTCGGCGGTCATGACGTCGAAGCCGTATCTCTTCAGAGCCTGGGATACGACGTCCACTATGGAGGATTCGTCCTCCACCAATAAAATTCTCTTGCCCTGTAAGCTCACGGGCCGATCCCTCCTCCGATTATCGCCGTGTTTTTCCGTCTTCGTCTACGATATCGCTTCCCGGCCTGGGACGTCTGTAGCGGCTTGAACGTACGGTATCGCCGGTGCAGATATAGACGACTCTCTCGGCTATGTTGGTCACTCGGTCTCCCGCTCTTTCGAGGGTCCTGGCCACGGTCAACAGCTGGGATGCCTGTTCTATCCGCTCCGGCCGGGCCATCATGAGGAATAACAACTCCCTGAGTATCTGACTCTCCAGGTCGTCCATGTCGTCGTCCATAGGAAAGATAGCCTTGGCCTTCTCGACGTCGCACCGGTCGAAAGCCTCCATGCACTGGTCCAGCATCTGGGAGAACAGCTGGGACATCCTGGGTATGTCTATGAGAGGCTTTATGGGAAGCTGGTTCGACAGGTCCAACGCTACCCTGGCCACGTTGTCGCCGTAGTCGCCTATCCTCTCCATGTCGACGGCCATGTGCATTATGGACAGCACCGTCCTAAGATCCTCTCCCATGGGCTGGAAACGGGCCAGGAACTGGAGACATCTCTGGTCGATGGATCTGGTCAAATCGTCCATCTCGTCGTCTTTTCGGACGACCTCCAACGCCGCGTCCCGATCCCTTTCCTTGAGAGCCCACACCGCCCTGTTGAGCGATTCCCTCGCCAGGGCCGCCAGGTGGAGTGTTTCCCTCTTCAGGGATCCGAGTTCTTCCTCTATGTGGTTTCTCGAGTCTATGTTCATCATATCAGATAGCCTCCCCGACGGGTCTAGCCGAACCGTCCAGTTATGTAATCGCCGGTTTTCTTGTCCTCAGGCGAGGTGAAGATCTTCTCCGTGGGGCCGTATTCCACCAGGTCGCCCATCAGGAAGAAGGCCGTGTCGTCCGATATCCTGGCCGCCTGCTGCATGTTGTGGGTCACTATTACCACGGTGTATCTTTCCCTGAGCTGGCGGCAGAGTTCCTCTATGCGGGCCGTCGCCATAGGGTCCAGGGCCGAGGTCGGTTCGTCCATAAGGACCACCTCCGGCTCGGTGGCTATGGTCCTGGCTATGCAGAGCCTCTGCTGCTGTCCCCCTGACAGGCCGTTGGCCGGGGAGTGGAGTTTCTCCTTCACCTCGTCCCATAGGGCCGCCCCTCTCAGGCTCGATTCCACTATACCGTCCAAACGGTCTCGGTCCTTTATGCCGTGGATCCTGGGACCGAAGGCGATGTTGTCGTATATGGACATGGGAAATGGGTTGGGTTTCTGAAAGACCATTCCCACTTTTTTCCGTAGCTCTATAACGTCCGTTCCCTGGGAGTAGATGTCCTCTCCGTCGACCAGCACGGTCCCCTTGACCGATGCGCTGGGGATGAAGTCGTTCATCCTGTTAAGGCATCGCAGGAAGGTGCTTTTCCCGCATCCCGAGGGACCTATGAAGGCGGTCACGGAGTTCGCGTTTATGGACATGGATATGTCCTTCAAAGTATGAGCCGTTCCGTAGTGCAGGTTCAGATTTTTTATCTCTATCGCGGTATCCCTTCCGGTCATTGCCTTCACCTCTGAGTTATCGTCTGTTCCGGCGTAGCCGGGCCCTGAGGATTATCCCCAGGGAGCTTACTCCCATGACCAGGAGAATCAGCACCAGCACGGTTCCGTACTGTATGGGCCTGGTCTGCTCTATGTGGGTCCCGGCGGTTGCAAGGACCATTATGTGGTAGGGGAGGGCCATGACCTCGTCGAAGAGGCTCGTCGCCACCTTGGGGGTGAAGAACGCCGCCCCGGTGAAGATTATCGGTGCCGTCTCTCCCGCCACTCTTCCGACGCTGAGTATCGCCCCGGTCAGTATGGTTGGAAGGGCCGCCGGGAGCACCACCTTCCGGACTGTCTGCCACTTGTTGGCCCCCAGGGCGTAGGAGGCTAGCCTGAAGTCCTGAGGCACAGCCAGAAGAGCGGTCTCCGATGCCGTCACTATAAGGGGTAACGACAGACAGGCCAGTGTAAGCCCCGCCGACAGGAGGGAGGACCCGAAGTTGAGGAACACCACGAACAGAGAGAGGCCGAACAGACCGTATACCACCGAGGGGACCCCGGCCAGACATCTGACGCAAAGCCTGAGCGCCGTGGTAAACGGCCCCTCCGTGGCGTATTCGGCGAAGAATATCCCGGTGACGACTCCGACGGGAATGGCGAAGACCATTGAGACGATCACCAGCTGTAGCGTTCCTATTATGGGGGTGCTTATACCGCCCTTGGTCATGTTGTCCCTGGGAGGTTTGGTGATGAACTCCCAGCTCATGGACTCCGCCCCGTTGGTCATCAGGTAGGCCAGTATGGACAGCAGGCCCAGCACCAGAAGGGCCGCCGAGGTCCAGAGCAGTATGGATGCTCCTCTGTCCACCAGTTTTCTGCTCATGCCATCCAGCGCTCCTTTCCTTTTTTCTCTATCCACATGGAGATCAGGTTGATTCCAAGGGTCATTACCAACAGCAGAAGTCCGGCGAAGAACAGGGCGTGGTAGTGGGCGGAACCTACCGGGGTCTCTCCCATCTCCGCCGCTATGGCCGAGGTCAGAGGCCTTACCGGATCGAATATCGATATGGGAACCAATGCGGCTCCCCCTGCCGCCATCAGCACCACCATGGTTTCTCCCAGACCTCTCATTATCCCAAGCAGCGATGCGCTGAGAAGCCCCGGAAGGGCGGCGGGCAGGACTACCTTTCGGATCGTCTCCCATCTGGTGGCTCCCAGGGCGTAACAGGCGTCTCGCAGTTCTCTCGGCACGGCCTGAAGGCTTTCCTCCGCCAGGGAGGCCACTATGGGAACTATCATGGCCCCCATGAGCAGAGACGCGTTGAATAGGTTCAGTCCCGAGAGGAGGTCGAACCTCTCCTGAAGCCATGGGGCCAGTACCACCATGCCCAGGAATCCCAGGACTATGGACGGCAGGAAGCCCAGAAGTTCCAGCGCCGGTTTGAGTATCTCCCTGAACCAGGACGGAGCTACCTCGGACAGGAATATGGCTATGAGGAAACTGAAGGGGACTGCCATAACGGCGGACAGCAGCGTCACTGTCATGGATCCTACGATCAGAGGCGCCATCCCCAGAGCCGGAGGTTCCTCGGTGGGGTACCAATCGAAGCCCAGCAGTAGTTCCTTGAGGGAGACCTCTCTCAAGGTGGGTATCCCTTCCTGGAGGAGGAAGTAGATCAGGAAGAGTATTATGAAAAGGCTTACGCTAGCCGTAAGGGTGATCAGCCACCCCGGAATTCTTTCGTCCATCGACAAAACCTCTCGTGTTCTGGATATACTCCAGCCCGCCGCCATCTCGGGCGGCGGGCTGGAGTTCCTGGTATCCTAGTTTTCTCTGAATCCGTATCAGCGAAGAGGGATGTAGCCGGTGTTGCCTACGATCTCCTGTCCGGCGTCGCTGAGGACGAAGTTGATGAACTTGAGGGTGTCGCCGGTGGGCCATCCTTTGGTGAACATGTAAAGGTAGCGGGAGACGGGGTAATCTCCGTCCAGGACGGACTTGACCTTTCCCTCGACTCCTCCGACGGTCAGGGAGTTGACCGACTTGTCCAGGTATCCGAGGCCGATGTAGCCTATGGCCAGCTTATTCTTGGCGACGGTCTGAACCATGGCTCCGTTGGAGGCCACCACAAGGGCTCTCTGGGTCACTCTGTCTTTGTTCATGATCTTCTCTTCCCAGACCTCGTAGGTGCCCGAGCTGGTGTCACGTCCCACTACTGCGATCCTGGCGTCGGCTCCTCCGACTTCCTTCCAGTTGGTTATCTCGCCTTTATAGATTTTCTTGAGCTGCTCGATGGAAAGGTCCTTGATCTGGTTGGAGGGGTGCACCACCGGGATCAGAGCGTCCATGGCCACTGCGAAGGGTACGGGGTAGGTGCCGTTTTCCACCGCCGCCTTGACCTCTTTGTTCTTGATGAATCGAGATGCGTTGGCCACGTCGGTGGTTCCGTCGATTATTGCCTTGATGCCGTTGCCGCTTCCTCCGCCGGACACGGTTATTGCTACGTCCGAATTGCTCTCCATAAACTTCTCCGCCGCGGACTGAGCTATGGGAAGTACGGTGGTGGAGCCCTTGATTACCAGGTCGCCGGCGAAAGCCGATCCGACCAGAGACAGAGTTGCCGCCAGTGCCAGTGCGATAGCCGATTTTTTCATCTTATACGGATCCTCCTTGGATGATCTAGCGAGGGTACCTTCCCCTCGGTCTGTGACGTCAGTATAGGGCGGCTGTGTAACGGACTTATGTATTTGAGGTAACGATAAGGTAAAAGAGATGGCCCTCGGCAGGGGTGAAGATACGAACTTGAACGGCATGAACTTACGGAAGAGTTTCGTTGCTTCTTTGGGTATCGAGGCCCTTTTGCATCGTGTTTCTTACCCCTATAATTGAATGTAAAGTTATAAAAGAGGAGGTCGACCCCTTGGCCGAGGACATGCATTCTTCGCTGCTTCTTCAATCTCCCATACCGATATTGGTCCTGTCCAGAGAGCTGAAGGTCGTTCTGGCGAATCGGGCCTTCCTGGACATGTCCGGCTACGACGAGTCGGAGGTGCTTGGCGCCGTTCCTCCCTACCCCTGGTGGGGCCACGGAGAAGAGGATGTTCCTGTCCCGACCGTAGAGGATCAGAAGGTCCTTTACATGAAAGGCGTGTCCAGGCTGGAGAGACGATATGTGGGAAAAGGCGGCTCGTCCATATGGATCGAGCTCAGCGTTACCCCCATAACCGGGATCGACGGCATAAGATCTTACCTGTTGTCCATGGTTGACGTTACCGACAGAAGGGTATCGGACTCCGATATCAAGGACGGAGACGACCCTAGGCTGGAGGCCCTGGAGAGGGCCTACGCCGCACTTCAACAGGAGCTGGCGGAACGATCCGAGTGGGAGGAACGACTGGAGCTGGAGGTCGCCAGGAGAACCGAGGAGCTGGAGAAGAGCAAGAGCTTCTGGGAGGCTCTGTTTCAGGAGTCGCCGGAGGGGATCGCCTTTTTGGACGACCGGGACAGAATAATCCAGGTCAACGGGTCCTTCTGCCGTATGTTTCTGTGCGAAGCCGATTCGGTGCGGGGGACGGCCATAAACGACATAGTCGGAAAGGCTCCGGGAATACAGATAGACGCCGAGAGAATGACCAGAAAGCTCTTCAGCGGTGAGGCCTTCGTGTACGATACATACCGAACCAGGACCGACGGTACCGTGGTGCCTGTGTCCATCCACGCATCTCCCTTTCGTTTCGGGAATAAGACCTTCGCCTACTGTGGTTACAGAGATATAACGGAGAGAAAACGGGACGAGGAGAGGCTAAGGTATCACTCTACCCTACAGAACCTGCTCTCCAGGGTATCCTATCGTTTCGTTTTTCCCTCGAACGATATAGACGGCGCTCTGAGACAGGCTCTCGAGGACTTCGGGTCCTTTTTCAGGGCGTCCCACTGTAACCTAATACAGTTCGGTCCCGATGGAGAGGTCGTAAGGTCCATTTGGTGGCATGGAATTCCTATGGCTCCCGGTTGGGACCATTTTACGGAGAACTTTTCGTCCCGAGATATCCCCTGGCTTTGGAATCGCCTCCACGAGGACGACGTCGTTATGATAGCGAACGAAGATGCCATTCCCGCCAGGGCCTGTATGGAGCGAAGGTTGTTCGATCTCCTGGGTGGAGGAGAGGTCTACGTTTATCCCCTTTTTATCCGTGGTGAGCTAAGCGGCATGATTTCTCTTATACGATCCGAAAGGGACGACTCCGGTTCGGACAAAACCACCGACTTCTATGTCTTCAGCAGCATAATATCCGCCGCCCTGGAGCGTCACGAAGGGGAACGGTCCATAAAGGCCAACTACGAAGTTCTCCATCGGACTTTCGAGAGCAGCATAAAGACCATGGGGGAGATGTTGGCCGTCAGGGATCCCTACACGGCCCGGCATCAGAGAAACGTGGCGGTGCTGTCCGACATGATCTCCGAAAGGCTGGGCATGGACGAAGAGAGAAGAAAGGGATTGAGGATAGCGGCTTTGGTCCACGATCTTGGAAAGATAAGGGTTCCGGCGGAGATACTGAACAAGCCGGGACAGCTTTCCGATCTGGAGTTCGAGATAATAAAGGAACATCCCCAGTTGGGGGAGGAGATCCTCTCTAACATCGAGTTCCCCTGGCCGGTGGCTACGATAGTTTCGCAGCATCACGAGAGGCTCGACGGTTCCGGATATCCCAGGCATCTCGGTGGCGGCGAGATACTTCTCGAAGCCCGGATACTGGCCGTCGCCGACGTGGTTGAGGCCATGACCTCCCACCGTCCCTATCGGGCCGGACTGGGGCTGTCGGCGGCTCTGGACGAGATAAGGCGGGGTCGCGGATCTCTCTACGACCCCGACGCGGTTGGAGCCTGTCTGGACGTTCTCGAGGGAAGATCCGATCTGGACGATCTCTTCGCGGATCAGATCTGATCCGTTCGGGACTGGACGAAGGCCCCTGTGAGGGCGGTCAGAGGGGCCACCGTGACCAGGCCGAAACTTCCCACCATCGTGTGGAGTATCTCCGCCGCAACGTAGTTGACGTTCAATATGTTGGACATCGGTATTCCCTGGGCCATGAAAACCATCATCATCGTCAGGTATCCCCCCGAGTAGGCCAGCAGCAGGGTGGTGGTCATGGTTCCTATGACGGCTCTTCCCACCTTGAGCCCCGACTTGAAGAGCTTCCATCGGTCTATATCGGGCCTGTGCTCCTTGACCTCCGCCACGGCGGCGGATATGTCCATCGCCAGGTCCATGACTGCCCCCGATGAGGCCAGGAAGATCCCGGCCAGAAAGATCCTCGTCAGGTCCAGATGGGGATAGCCGGAATAAAGCAGCATCTCCGAGAAGGGCCTCACAGCTCCGTGGATCCCGAAGGGTCCGGAAAAGACTTCCGCCAGAATACAGGTGAGCCCCAGTCCCGCCATGGCGCCGATCCAGGCGGTGGCCCCTCTGCGGTCGAAGCCGGCCACCAGAAATACTATGGCGAATGTCAGTGCCGATACCACCCCGAAGGCCACGAAAACCGGGTCCCATCCCTTGAGGAACAGGGGAATCATGACCTTCCAGATCATGAGGGCCGAGAAGAGGAAGGACACCATGGCCTTCACTCCGGTGAAACCTCCCACCACCGCCAGAGTGGCCGCGAATAGCAGCAGCAGCAGTGCCTCCACTCCCAGCCTGTATTTCCCCGAAGCGTGTACGCCTACGATCTCGTCGTCGACGGTGGTGACGTCCAGAAGCACCCTGTCCCCCGGGGCGTAGAAGCTGTCCAGCTCGAGCATGCCGCTCAGTACGTTGCTTCCCTCCACGGTCCGGTCCTCGAAGGGGCCTTCCTCTATCTTCACTGTCAGTCCCTGGTCTCCGGTCTTGATTATGCCGCACTGCACCACCGTGGAGTTGTCGACGGCGATCACCCTGCCCTTGTGGTGTCCCACGTTTCCGTCCAGCTTGTCCTCGAAGCCGGTGGGCATAGTCCAGAGGGCTGCACACATAAGCGATACCATTGCGGTGAAGGCCAGGTCTTTCGCCGATGTGCCGTCCAGAAACCACCGGTAGAAATGTCTCAGCATGTTGTTTGCTCCTCTCGTGTTTTCTCCATAAGTAAAGGGAGGGACGAGCCATTCAGGCTCGTCCCTCCTCGTTCAGGGGGGAAGAAAAGGGGCTTAGAGGCCCATGGCGGATGTCATCTTGTGGAACACGTCGGTGTTGTCGTAGTAACCGTTGAAGGTCTCCTGTCCGATTCCGACGGCGCTTACAGGAACCGGTACTCCTGTGTGGGCGTAGCTGGTCCAAGCCAGACCGGCCCTGCGGTTGAGAAGATGGGTCAGGGCTATGGAGAAGGGCTCGTAGCCTCCGTAGAGGAGGTAGGTCTCCTGGTCCTCGGACCTCTTCTTGGATCCCTTCATGCTCTCGGCGAAGGCCTGCTTGAGGGATGCCAGTTCCGAGCCGGTTACGGCGTCCTGTCCCTTCAGGCTGAGGCCGAAGGCCTTTTCCACCTGGGGGAAGAAGGCCTCCAGAGATCCCTTGCCTTCGGTGGATTTTCTATAGTCGGCCAGGACGAGGTCGAACGCCTCGTAGGACATCTTCTGTCCGTCCAGCTTGCCGAAGAAGGTGTCGTACTTGGTTCCTGCGAAACCTATGGTGAGACCTCCGGTCTCGTGGTCTCCGGTCACCACCACCAGGGTTTCCTCGGGGTGATCGTTGTAGAAGTCGAGGGCTACCTTGACCGCTTCGTCGAAGGCTATGGTGTCGCCTATGGAGGAGACCGCGTCGTTGGCGTGGCAGGCCCAGTCTATCTTGCCGCCCTCGACCATCATGAAGAAGCCTTCGGGATTGTCCAGGAGCTCTATGCCCTTGGCGGTGAAGTCGGCCAGGGAGATGGACCGGTCCGTCTCGTCCACGGCGTAGGGCATGGCCTTGCCGGACCACAACACGGGGTTGATCGCCACGATCTTTCCGTCCTCTTTGGAAAGTTTCCGGAAGTCCTCGGTTGTCTCGGTTACCCTGTAGCCCGCCTTCTCTATGATTCCCATGACGTCGGGCTGATCTCCCTTGGGGCCCTTGGGTTTCTTGAAACCGCCTCCGGCGAAGTACTCGAAGCCGCTTTCGGGAAGCTGACAGGCCAGATCGTAGTAGTCGTTGCGGGACTCGTTGTGTGAATAGAAACAGGCGGGGGTGGCGTGTTCTATGGACACGGACGACACTATTCCGACCTTCATACCCCTCTTATGGGCCATCTCTGCGATGGTCTCGTGGGACTCCGTGCCGGTGGGGTTCATGGCTATGACCCCCGATTTGGTCTTGTTCCCCGTGGCCAGAGCCGTCCCTGCCGCCGCCGAGTCGGTTATGATCGAGTTGGTCGAGTAGGTGGTGCAGAACCCCTGGGCGGGAAGGGTGCTCATGGCCAGCTTGATTATTCCCGGTCTGGCGTCCTTCCCGGCCATGGAGGCCAGGTATATCTCCGCCGCGTTTCTCTGGGGCATGGCCATGCCGTCGCCTATCATCAAAAAGACGTACTTTGCCCTATCGGCCCAGGCTCCTCCCGCCAGGACCGTCACCATGACCGTCGCAAGGACGAACTTAGCTAAAAAGCGTCTCCCTCTCGTAAATATCACCGCGAATCACCTCTGAAAAAGAATGGGAACGGCCTCCTAGGAGGTCGTCCCCATTCTGTTCTCTCGACGTAACGACAGAGTTCCCTCAGCGTAACGATTTCATTCCATATGCCGCAAGGCAGCTCAGAGCGGCTATGAGGACTATGGCGGCCCCGGCGGTGACGTCGAACCGCACGGACAACCACAGTCCGGCCATGCAGAAAGTTCCCGCCGCCAGGGTGGATCGGATCATCATCGACGCCAGTGACCGGGAGCCCTTCTCGGTCAGAGCGGAGGGTATGGTGAAAAGGGCTATGACCAGTATCAGACCGACCACCCTTATAACCGCCACCACCGCCAGGGAGGTCAGGACCGTCAGGATCCAGTCCAGCTTGCCGACCGGGATGCCTCTGGTGGCGGCGTAGGTCTCGTCGAAGAGAAAGGCCTCGATGGAGGAATAGCGAAAGATCGTCAGTCCGATAGACGCCAGGGCCAGGCAGGCCATAACAGCCAGGTCCGAGGAGGACACGGTCAATATGCTGCCGAAGAGGTAGCTGGTCAGCTCGGTTCCGTATCCCGGGGTCAGGTCTGTGAAGATTATCCCCACCGCCATTCCCACCGCCCAGAGGATCCCCATGATCGAGTCGGATCTGTCCGGGGCCTTCCTGTTCAAATAGGTGGCGATTCCGGCCAGTATCAGGGCGGCGCCGTAGACCCCCGCCCTTGGTGGCCATCCCATGAACCAGGCCAGGCCGAGTCCGCCGTATGCGCCGTGGGCCACCCCTCCGGTGGTCATCACCGAACGCCTAATGACTGTGATGGGTCCCAGTATTCCCGATATAAGGCTGGCCAGGACCGCCGCCGCCAGGGCGTTTCTCATAAACTCGTATTGCAGAAGATCAACCATGGCGATGCTCTTCCAGCACTCTGTGGGGAAGGCCGTGCCCTATTATCTCCACCGGACAGGAACAGCTGGCCTTGAAAAATAGCTCCTCGGTCAGCTCCCCTCCGTCGTGGTAGTAGATGCTTCGGTCCACGCAGGCCACCGCGGAGGCGCAGGCGGGAATTATCGAGTAGTCGTGGCTTACCACTACGACCGTTCGTCCCTCTGCCACGTCGTTGAGGCTGTCGAAGATGGATTTTCTGGCGTCAGGATCGACGCTGGCAAGAGGTTCGTCCAAAAGCAGCAGCTTGGGCTCGCTGGCCAGTGCTCTGGCTATGAGGGTTCTCTGTCTCTGCCCCTGGGACAGGGACCCTACCGGTCTGTCCGAAAGGGGCACCAGGTCCATGGCTTCCATGGCCCGGTCGACCGAGTCGTTTCCTCCGGATCGGGCTCCCAGTCTGCCCATGGAGACCACCCTTCTTACCGTTACAGGCATGGAAAGGCCCTTCTCCACGTCCTGAGGGACGTAGCCCACCTCGGAGGTTCTGCCCGGAGGTTTGCCCAATACGTCGATTCTACCCTCCGACGGGGAGAGAAGCCCGAGCATAAGCCGGAGGAGGGTGGACTTGCCTCCTCCGTTGGGGCCGATCACCACCAGAAACTCCCCGGCTGGTACGGAGAAGGAGGCCCGATCGAAGATCGGGGCTCCCTCGTATCCGAACGAGACTCGGTCGAACTCTACGGAGTTCACCGCAGGGCCTTCCTGAGAGCCTTGGCGACCTTGCGGAGGTTGAAGTCCCAGTCTTCCGCAAGGGGGTCCATAGGGGCGACCTGCCCTCCGATAGTCTCTGCCAGAGTCTTGGCCGCGGCGGTGGAGAACTGAGGCTGTACGAATATAGTGTCTATTTTCTCATCCTTAGCCAGCTCTACCAGTCGTCCCAGTTCCGCCGGCTTGGGCTCCTTGCCCTCCAGCTCCACCGCTCTCTGTCTGAGTCCGTAGGCCCTGGCGAAGTAACCCCAAGACGGGTGGAACACCATGAAGGACCTCCCCTTCAGGGGGGCGAGTTCCTGGGCCAGGTGGCGGTCCAGATCCGCCAGCTCTGCGGCGAACTTTATGTAGTTGCTCATATAGACGTCGCTTCGAGGGGGGTCCGCCTCGGCCATGGCCATGGCGATGGATCTGACCTGGAGCATTACCTCCGGCGGGGAGAGCCATATGTGGGGGTCCAGGGCTCCGTGGCCGTGATCGTCGTGGTGGTCGGCTCCCTCTATGGGGTAGAGCTTGATTCCCTGGTAGGTGGGGACCTCCTCGAGATCCGGCAGGGCCGCCAGCAGCCTGTCCTTCTGGGCTCTCTCGAAGGGAACACCGATCGTGAACCAGAGTGAACAGCTGGACAGCTCGGCCATCTGGGAGGGCTTGGGCTCGTAGGTTGCAGGGCTTGCCCCTTTGGGAACCACGGTGGTCACGTCCACGTAGCTTCCCCCGATCTTCTCGACGAAGAATTTCTGAGGCAGTATGCTCACCGCCACGTGCAGATTAGGACTTGCCAAGGCCGCTCCGGCGGTCAGACATAGGATCGCCGTCAGGGACCATAGAAAAAATTTTCTCATAGGTTGTATCTCTCCTTTCCCGATGGTGCAGCCTTTAAGTATAAGAAGGTGCTAACTTTTTTGCAAGTCCTTTCCGAACCAGCGGCGTTCCAGTTCGTCTCGCTTTTCCTTTACCACTTTGGCTATAAGGTCATACAGATCCGAGGAGGTCGTCAGAGGCATGACCACCCCGTAGTTTTCCCGGTCCATCTGGGATCCCACCATGACGAGAGATGGGTCGTTAGATCCGTATTGGAGGAAGACCGGCGTCTCGACTATGGCGCCGTCGGCCTCGCCTGCTTTCACCGCCTGGAAGATGTCGTCCCAATTGTCCTTCTCGATGATTCTGCCGTCGGGGAATAGTTCCCGGGCCAGGTCGGATCCGGTGAGTCCTCCGTGAACCGCCAGGGTCTTGCCCCTGAGGTCTCTCAGATGGGTCAGTTCTCTGTCAGAGGTGGATACGGCGCACTGGCCGCTGGCGAAGGAAAGGGGCGAGAACAGGACCTTTTCGCCTCTTTCTACCGTCTTGGTCACGGCGGATGCCATGATGTGGACGGCCTTTCCCCAGAGGCCTCGGTTCAGTATCCCCGACCTGGTTCCGGCCTCGCCGTTTCCCTGGGGAACCGGCACTATCTCCAGTGGTACGCCTATCCTCTCCGCTATTGCGCGGGACAGATCGACGTCGAATCCCTTAGGGCTGCCGTGCAGGTCGAAGTGGAACAGGCCGTAGTCGGTGTCCAGCATGGCCACCTTGAGCCTTCCGTCGTCCAATATCGATCTCACCGAAGGATATCCATCTAGGGAGAGTTCCTCTCTCTCCAGGTCTCGGGCGATGGGGCTCAGCTCCGTGGTCCTCTTCTCCAGGCACCTCATTATGACCCGTTGTTCTCCTATGGCGGCGGCGAGAGACTCGACCCTGACCGATTCCTGGGTCACTACCGATGCGGTTTCCTGGAGGGACGCCACGAAGTTCTCAACTCCTTCGGCTTGGTCGTTCACGTTGGAGGACGCGGTTTCCAGGCTGTTTTGCACCTTAACCAGATCGTCCAGCATGGACTCCAGGTTGAGTCTGCTCTCTCTGGCCTGTTTTCCAGCCTCCGACACGGATCGATCCGCCTCGGAGATCCTTTCCTGTCCCCTTTGGGCCAGTTCCTCTATGGAGTGGGCCAGATCGCCGATCTGCTTGGCAGCCAGGGAGGATTCCTCCGCCAGCTTTCTAACTTCCTCGGCTACGACGGCGAAGCCTCTTCCGTGTTCTCCCGCCCTGGCGGCCTCTATGGCGGCGTTGAGGGCCAACAGGTTGGTCTGGGTGGCGACCCCTGCTATGACGTTTACGAAACGGCCTATGTCTCCGCTGACGGAGACCATCTTCTCTATAGCCTCGCCCAGCGCCCTGGCGGTCGTATCGACCCTTTCGTTGGCCTTCTCCGTGTCGACGGCGAGATCCCTGTTCTTCTCCGCCTTCTCCCTTACGGAGGCGCCTCCTTGGGCTATCTCCTTCAGTATCTCGGCGGAGCCGTGATGCAGTTCGCCTATTTTCGTTACCTCTTCGCTAAGTCGTCCCGTTATGCGGTCCAGCTCGCAGAGGGACTCGGCTATTCCGTCGGCGTGTTCTCCCACTTTGTCCATGGAACCGCTGCCGTCGGAGACCAGGGCCTCCAGGTCCTCCGAGAGGCCCTGAGCTCTTATGGAGAGGGATAGCCTCTCTATGGATCGGTCGTCTTCGGCGGGGCTGTGTGCCGTCTCGATCGATGGGCGTCTTGCCTCCGATTTTCCGAAGAGACTTAGCGGCATGAGTCCTCCTCTTTTCATCGTTCTTCCTCCTTCAGGTATTCCTCTATGACAGCCTCGTTTCTCGCCTGCTGATGGGCGTCGAAATCCCTGTGTTCGTTGTCGTATGGCAGGGATATCAGAGGCGAGGAGAATAGGAAGTCCGCCGAGGCCATGTTGCAGGCCATGGGGATGTTGTATAAGGTCGCTATGCGCAGCAGTGCCTTTATGTCCGAATCGTGGGCCTGGGTGTTGAGCGGGTCCCACAGAAAAACGATGGCGTCCAGCCTCTCGCAGGCTATTCTGGCTCCGAGCTGCTGATCTCCTCCGAGAGGTCCCGATTTCAGCTTGTCTATCGGAAGACCCAACGCCGCCTCCAGAAGGGCTCCGGTCGTTCCGGTGGAGCATAGCCGATGAGCCGCCAGCTGCTCCCTGTGTCTTTTAGCCCATCGTATCAGGTCCTTTTTCCTGCTGTCGTGGGCCACTAGGGCGAGTTTCTTGACTGCTTCCAAGGGTATCCCCTCCTATATAGGTGATATTCCATCGATATTGTACCTCCATGAGGTTATAATCGTGAAGATTGGTGCTTAAGTCGGGAGGTGTTTTTTTCATGGAACGAGAGGTGTCAGTTTCTGTTCCATTCGAGATCGCCATGATTCCAGTGGCGACCTCCGTGGTGGAAAGGTCCTCCGAGGCCTTCGGCCTGGACCGTAGAGGACAGCTGGGACTCGCCCTGGCGGCGGAGGAAATTCTGGCGTTTGCCGGTTCCTCCGGAGGGGGAGGAACCATGGAGGTGGTCTGTTCCGACAGAGGAGTCTCCATAAGGGTGGAATGCAGGGTCCCTCGGGAAAAGCTTCCCCTGGAGGCCTTCAACATGACCTCTAGAGCGGACGATCCGGACAGGATGGGTCTGGTTCTGGCGGCGAGATCGGCTCACCGGATGGAGGTTTCCCTGGAGAAGGGGAATCTGGCGGTCATATCCTTCGAGAGGGAGAGGGAGTACAGGGAGATCTCGGCGGAACCCCTCTATCCCGATCAAGACGAGTCGATGGATATAGGGATTCCCAGGCCGGACGAATGGCCTCATCTGGCGGCCCAGGTGGAGGAGCGTTACGGTTGCGGCGGAGATCTCAAAAAGGCGGGACTTATGGCCCGCTCCCTGGAGCTGGGCCTTATAGGGGCTCTGGTGGCCCGTTCCCCTAGAGGACGGCTGGGAGGACTCGTACTCTGGAGGCCTATGGGTAGGGTCATAGAGCTCAGAGGGCCGTTTTGTTTCTCGCCGGTGGGCAGAGAGCTGGTCGAGGAGGCTTTGAAGGTCCTGGGCAAGAGCGACGCCATGGGTATAGTGGTCGACCGGCCTGTTTCCGATGTGCCCGAGGGGTATTTCGAGCCTCTGTCCTCGTCGGGAGGGGTTCTTTTTCGACAGCTCAGGGAGGACAACGGCGCCCTTATCTGGGTGCCGAACGATCTTCGTCCCTTCGTGGAGGACGCCGTGGACCGTCTGGAGCTCCCGCGGGATATCCGTTCGGCGGAGCGACGGGAAGGACTGGACGAAAAGTCTCTCCTGGCCGTCTCCACCGAGGTGGACGGCTCGGCGGTGATAGAGCCTCTTTTGGCCGGTAACGACGTCGGTGAAAACCTCCTGGCCCATCTCGACGCCCTGATCGAGAGGGGCGTTCGGTCCGTATCTTTCCACCTGGATCTGGGACGGCCCGACTTCGCCTATATGGCCCAAAGCGCACTGGAGGCGGGTTTCGTTCCCAAGGTGCTGATCCCCTGGGGAGGCAGGGGAGACCTGCTCGTTATGGAGGGGTTGAGGTGAGGGTTCCCTTTCCCCCTCTGGATCGATTGGTGCCGGATCACGTCAGGGGATTCGAGGCCTATATACCCAGTCGTCCCGACGACGTCCTATGTCGTCTGTATCGTTGCGAGAGGCTCCACAGGCTAAACAACAACGAAAATCCGCTGGGCCCTCCCGAGGCGGCGAGGAAAGTGTTGGACGACTGGCCCCCTTCGGATGCCTCGATCTATCCCAGCGGCGACGCCTATCACCTCCGCTGCCGTCTGGGAGAGAGGCTGGGGCTGGATCCGGACTGTTTCATCGTGGGCAACGGCGCCAACGAGGTGATAGCCTTCGTCATCAAGGCCTTCTGTCAGGAGGGGGACAATATCGTCACGGTCGACAGGACCTTCGCCGTCTACGAGTGGGTGGCCCAGTTCTCCGGCTTCGAGGCGAGGGTGCTTCCGCTTAAGGACGATCGTTTCGACGGCGAGGCCATGCTCGCTGCGATGGACGAGAGGACCAAGGTCCTCTTCCTGTGTAATCCCAACAATCCCACCGGGACCTACTGGTCCGAGGACGAGCTCAGGTCCTTTCTGGACAGGGTGAACGGCCGGTGCATAGTCGTGGTGGACGAGGCCTACATGGAGTTCGTCGAGGCATCCGACTTTCCCAGGACAGTCTCCATGCTGGACGATTACCCCAACCTGGTGGTGTTTCGCACCTTCTCCAAGATGTACGGTCTGGCCGGACTCCGCATCGGCTATCTGTTCGGCGACAGGAGGGTGGTGGACGATATCCGGAGGACCTGCGTGGTCTACTCGGTGAACGGTCCGGCCCAGGTGGCGGCTATAGCTGCCCTGTCCGACGACGGACCCCATATAGAGGCCACCAGAAAGATGTGTCGCGAGGCCCGGGAATATCTACTGGAGGAACTGGCCGACATGGGGCTACCCCACACCGCGAGGGAGGGTAACTTCGCCGTTGCGTCCCTTCCCATGAGCGATACCCTGGCATACAGAAAACTGATGCGGAGGGGTATAATGATACGTTCCATGACGGGCTTTCGGGCTCCCAATCAGATAAGGGTAACCCTTTCGACCTTGCCTGTGATGGAGGAGTTTGTGAAGGCTTTAAGGGGGATAATAACTTGACGAGGAGGTGTATGGCTTGTCGGATAGACCGGAGATAAGAATAAGACGACTGGAAAAGAGCTCGGCCGGAGAGGTTCCGAATCTCTACAGGGCCATATACGGCGACGATTTCCCGGCACCGGTGGTCTACGATTCCGAGGCGATTCTCAAGGCCGACAGAGAGGGCGATCAGGTTACTTTGCTGGCCTTTTCCGGGGGTCGGGTGATCGGACAGGCAGTCGCGTCCAGGTCCGCATGGAACCCCGGCCTCTACGAGCTCATGGGGCTCATGGTTCTGCCCGAGTTCAGGTCCTCTCCTGCGGCTTCTATGCTTGCGAAGGCTATCACAGACGAGATTTTGCCCTCTCTGGGATGGGAGGCCCGCTATACCGAGAGCACCACGGCACATGACCGTTCTCAGAGGATCGATCTTCGAATGGGGCACCGTCACTGCGCTTTGGCTCTGGATCTTCTTCCCGGAAGGGCCTACGGTCACGACGAGCTGTTCTCCGTCTCCGGCAGGGTGAGCTGTGTCATGAGCTTCATGGAGAGACCGGGGCTCCCTCCTTTCGAATCGGTTTTACCCATCGGATATGCCTCGGCTATCGAGGCATTGGCCGAGGGTTTCCCCAGGACGTTCCGACGGGACGACTGTTTCCCGAAAGGGGAAGCCTGCCTCAGGTCTGCCGTTTTTCCTGTAGCCGGAGTGGCTTACACCACTGTGACCGATTTGGGCGAAAACCTGGCCGACAAGATGGAGGAATCTCTGGAGGAGATGGGAGATCTGGACGCGATCATGTTGCAGATGCCCCTCCTCCCGGGTATCGACCGATCGGTGGAGGTCGTTCGAGAGATGGGATTTCGCCTGGGGGGCTATCTTCCACGATGGTTCCAGGGGGCGGACGGCATTCTGCTTCAGAGAACCGGCGAGCCTAAGTGGGAGGAGATAAAGGTGCTCCCACCGCGGGGCACGATGTTGATGGATCTGGTCAGATCCGACCGGGAGGGATCGCTTTGATAGGCACTCTCTGTTCCGCCGGGGCGATGGTCACGGTCACGGCGGAGATACTTTCCCGATATTCCTACAGACACCGTTACGGCATACCCTACAGACCCAGGATCTACGGCGACTACAGATACAGGGATTTCGTCGTGAAGGACGACGGACCTCTGAACAGCAGGCTTCTGAGGGGATACCGTTCACGATGCGTCTCCATAAACCGTTGGGGCCTGAGAGGGCCTGAACCCCTGGAGGGCAGAAAAAAGCTGGTCGTCATAGGCGAATCGGAGATCTTCGGCGTGAAGCTCTCTCGGGAGGACATGGTCTGGCGCAAGGTGCTGCAGAACTCGTTGGACCGGAGTCGTCCGGGACGGTGGGAGGTCATAAACGGCGGCCATCCGGGCTACTCGTCGGAGCAGCATCGGCTTTTGTGGGATGGCGAGCTGATCGAGTCGATTCGACCGGACGTGGTGTTGTTGCGCTTCGGAGGCAACGACCTGTCCATGGCCTACGCCATGGGGCGGAGGTGGAACAGGGAAAGTCGCTGGCCTATAAAATTTCTATGGGGCATGAACTCCGCCCAGACACCTCTTCAGATTGCCATGATGCACAGCTGTCTCTATTATCAGGGGAAGGGGCGGGATTTCTACAGGAGGGCCTTCGGAGACGTCCTCAAGACCTTCCCCGAGGAGAAGCGGAACGAGGCCCTGGCGGTGGTCATGGACAATCACCGAAAAATCCTGAAGATAGCCGAGGCGTCGGGAGCCAAGGTGGCGGTCCTATCCGCCGCCGGATTGGAGCAGTGTCTCAGGGACGGGGAGGACAAGGGGCCTCTCGATGCCCTCAACGAAAACTGGAGGGCCTTCTCCGAGGGGTACGGTCCCACCCTGGACATATGCCAGGACCTCCTGAGGGACGATTTTTGTTCCGATGCCGGAATCCCTTTTTTGGACCTGAGGGAGCACCTTTCCCGGAGGGAGGATCTGGGAACGCTTTATTTCGACGGGGTCCACTGGAACGACAGGGGACACGCCGCCGTCGCGGAATACATGGAAAAGGCCCTGGAAGACCTGGGATGGCTCGACCTGGACCGTTGAATAAGGAGGAAAAAAGAGATGAGCAGAGCGGATATAGAGCTTAAGGTACGTCAGGCTGTGGCCACCGAGCTGGGCATGTCGGTGGAGGACATCCCGGCGGACGGCGATCTGGAGGCCCTCGGGGCCGATTCGATGAACGTGGTGGACATAGTGATGGAGCTGGAGGACGCCTACGGCCTCGAGGTTCCCGAGGAGGCCATGGAGGCGGTCAAACTTGTATCGGACCTAACCAACTACGTGGCGGCCCGGGTTTCGTGATATGAGAGGCCCCTTGGTCGCCGGGATCTCGGTGCCCAGGATCGAGGGTATGGCCAAGATCCGAGGCGAGGAACGCTACGCCTCGGACATAACCGGGCCTGGAATCCTATGGGCGGTAGCCCGCCGTGCCGGAACTCCATCGGGGATCCTACGATCTCTGGGGGGCGAGCCGGCCTCGATGGATGGGGTCGTAGCCTTCTGTAAGGCCGATTCGATAGGGGGAGAGAACCTCCTGGGGATACTGGAGCCGGATCAGCCGGTCCTGGTCCCTCTGGGAGGGAGGATAAGATATTGCGGAGACCCTGTCGCCGTGGTCGTTGCCGACACCAAAGAGAGGGCCGAGGCGGCCGCCAGGGCTTTGACCGTGGAGATCGACCCCCTTCCGGCGGTCTTCGATCCCCTGGAGGCCCTGTCCCCTGAGGCTCCCGTTCTCTATCCCGGCAGAGAGGGCGGCAATCTCCTGGCGTCGGGATGGGTCAGAAGAGGAGACGTCAAGTCGGTGTTGGAGGACTGCGATCTGGTGGAGGAGGACGTCTTTCGTTTCCCCATGCAGGAACACGCCTATCTGGAGACCGAGTCGGGGGTGGCCCTCTACGATGGAGACAATCTGGAGATGGAGGTGTCCACCCAGAATCCCTGGAGGGACAGGGACGAACTGTCCAGGGCTCTCGGCCTTCCCAGGGATAGGATAAGGGTCAAGGCCCCTTGTCTGGGCGGCGGCTTCGGAGGAAAGGACGGAGTGGTGATCCAGGGACTTCTCGGTGTCGCAGCCATGGCCTGCTCGGGCCGGACGGTGAAGATGGTCTTCTCCCGGGAGGAGAGCTTTCTCTGTTCTCCCAAGAGGCACTCCTCTGTGACCGAGATGACCTTGGGTTGCTCCTCCGACGGGACTATCAGGGCCATAAGGTGTCGCTTCACCCTGGACTCTGGAGCCTATGCGTCCATGTCCGTTCCGGTGCTCACCAACGGTCTGGACCACTGCTGCGGAGGTTATCGGTTCGAGGCGGTGGATCTGGAGGGTCGGGCGGTCTACACCAACAACCCTTTCGGAGGGGCCTTTCGAGCCTTCGGTGCCCCTCAGGTGATGGGTGCTCTGGAGCAGCTGGTGGACCGTCTAGCCAAGAGGCTCGAAGCGGATCCTTTGGAGTTTCGAAAAAAGAACGGCCTGGTTCGGGGCGATATGAACGGTTCCGGCGTGGTCCTCACCTCCACGGTAGGGGCCGTCCCCTGTCTGGACCGAGCTCTGGAACAGGAGATATGGAGATCCAGAGAGGAATGGCGAAACTCCGCACCGGAGGGCAAGGCTCGTTCCACCGGAGTTGCCCTGATATGTCACGGTCAGGGCTTCGGCCCGGGTATACCGGATTTCGCCAACGCCAGAATAGAGCTGACCGGGGAGGGGCGTTTCAGGCTCTACTCGGGAATACCCGATATGGGGCAGGGCAACGGTTCCACCTACGTCCACCTTGCGGGAGAATCTCTGTGTCAGGAGCGGGATAGATTCGACCTCGTACAGCCCGACACGGACAGGAGCCTCCGCTCCGGCCCTGCTGCCGCCAGCCGCACCACCTACATATACGGCAGGGCCCTCCTTTCCGCGGTGGACGAGCTGAAGAGACGCATGTACGTGAAGGCCGGAATGGTCCTAGGAGCGAGGGAGGACGATCTTGCCCTCCTTCCCGGCAGGGTGAGATGTTTTTCCTCCGGTAGGGAACTGCCCCTGGAGGTCCTCGCAGGTTTTATGGAGCCTCCGGAACGCTGCTTCGTGGCGGGGAGCTTGGCTCCGGTCTCCTTCCCTGGGCCGGAGACGGATTATGGTCCGAAAAGCTCCGGTTTCCCTCACTGTATCTTCTCCTGGGCGGTGCACGTCGCCAGGGTCGAGGTGGATCTCTTAACCGGCCAGGTGTCGGTTCCCCGTTATCTGGCGGTCACGGAGGCCGGGCGGGTGGTGAACCCTCAGATGTACCGTCAGCAGATAGAGGGCGGCGTAGCCCAGGGACTGGGATACGCCCTTTTCGAGGATTTCTCCGTTAAAAACGGCGAGGTTACGTCGAAGGATCTCTCCACCTACATAGTGCCCACCTCCATGGACCTTCCCGAGGTGGAATGTCTGGCTGTGGAGCTGGACGAGCCCTCCGGACCGAAGGGGCTGAAGGGATTGGGGGAGCTTCCTCTGATAGGGCCTCTCCCTGCTGTGGCGAACGGTCTGGCCCATATATGCGGCCCTCTGACAGTCTCTCCCTTCACCGCCGAGAGGGTGTTTTTCTCTTTGTCCGGAGGTGCGAGAGATGAAGATAGCGTTTAACCTGAACGGAGAACCCCTCTCCATGGATCTGTCCGGGGACGAAAGAGTTCTGGATATCCTGAGGGAGAGGGTTGGGATACCGTCCTGTCGGGAAGGGTGCGGTACAGGAGAGTGCGGAGCCTGCACCGTTCTGGTGGACGGGGAGAGTCGTCTGTCCTGTCTCATGGTCTCCGCTCAGCTGGACGGGAAAACCGTCACCACAGTGGAGGGGGTCAGAGACCTCCCCAGGTGGGCGCCCCTTTTCGATTCCTTCGATCGTCTGGGAGCGGTCCAGTGCGGCTACTGCACTCCCGGCATGGTGCTGGCCGCCGTCGACCTTCTGACCAGGAATCCCGATCCCTCCAGAGACGAGGTCAGAGTCGCCCTGAGCGGCAACATCTGCCGTTGCACCGGCTACAGGGCCATAGTCGACGCCGTCATGGAGGGGGCAGAGATAATGAGGGGGCTCCCCTCGTGACGGTATACAGTCCGATCACCGTCGGAGAGGCCCTGGAATGCCTGTCCGGCGGGGCTATCCCCATGGCGGGAGGCACGGATCTTTCGTTAAGGCTCCGATCCTCGGAAAAACGTCCCGATCTTGTCCTGCTCGACCGGATCGAGAGCATGAAATGGATCTCTCTCAGGGGAGACTATCTGGCTTTAGGGGCCTGTGCCACCTGGCAGAGGGTGATAGACAGCCCTCTCATAGCCGATGAGGTGCCCCTGTTGGCCATGGTCGCTTTCTCCGTGGGAGGTCCGGCCCTGCGTCACATGGGGACGGTGGGGGGGAATATATGTACGGCCTCTCCCGGGGCGGACGGCCTCTGTTCTCTCTGGGCACTGGGGGCTGAGGTCTGTATAAGGTCGGTCGACTCGGCCAGGTCCTTGTCTATAGACGATTTCATATTGGGACCGGGAAAGACCGCCCTGGAGCCGGGGGAGCTCCTGACGGAGATACTGGTTCCCCTGAGCCCCGGATGGCGTCCTTTTTTCCGTAAAGACGGCCTTCGGAGGGCCATGGCCATATCTGTGGGGTCCTGTGCGGCCATATGGAAACCCTCGGAGGACGGTGGGTCCGTGGAGGAGATACGGATGGTCCTGGGCTCCATGGGGCCGGTTCCGGTCAGGTCGCTTAGTGCCGAGACCGCCATGGCTGGAGCGAGCCTCTCCGACGAGGGGCTTTTTCGGTCCGCAGGAGATATGCTGAGCTCCGAGGTAAAACCTATAGACGACATTCGGGCGTCCAGGGCCTACCGGGTGGAGTTGGCGAGGAATTATCCTATGATCTTCAGGTCGTCCGCCGTCGTGGCCGATGTATAATCCTTGTCGGGAGGGATTTCATATGACGTTGAACTTTTCGGTTGACCGAGACTCCTTGGTTGAGACGGTCTGGGACGAGATAACCGAGGGGGTTACCCTGACCGACCGATCCGGGACCATCCTGGCGGTCAACAGGGCTTTCTCCGCCATAACAGGCTACGAGGCTCCCGAGGCGGTGGGGCGGAACCCCAGGATATTGAAGTCCCAGCATCACGACGACCATTTCTACAGGAACATGTGGCGGTCCATAAAGGACGAAGGACGATGGGAGGGGGAGATCTGGAACCGTCGCAAGGACGGAGAGATCTATCCCGAGTGGCTCTCCATAAAGAGACTCTCCGGCTCGGACGGTTCGATATATTACATGGCTGTCTTCTCCGATCTGTCCAGGATGAAGTCGATGAAGGAGGGCAAGTCCTTTCACGGCGCCAAGGATGCCCTGACCGGCCTGCCCGATCGTTTCGTCCTTATGGAACGGCTCTCGGCGTCGCTGGCCCGGGGAGAGAGGCAGGGCGAATCGGTAGGGCTGATAGTGCTGAACCTGAACCGCTTCAAAGACGTCAACGACGGCTTCGGCTATCTGGTGGGCGACAAGGTCCTGAGACATATAGGAGATCGTTTCCGGTCCATCGTGAAGGACCACGAGCTGGTGGCCCGGGTCGGCAGCGACGAGTTTGCCTTCGTTATTCCTCAGAACGGGAAATCCGACAGGATACGGACGGTTCTACGCTCGATCGGCGAGGTGTTCCGCAGCCCCATCTCCATCTCCGATGCGGAGCTCAATATTTCGGTCAGCGTGGGGGTCAGCGTATTCCCCGACGACGCTGCCAACGGAGACGAGATGATAAGAAACGCCGGGCTGGCCATGCACAGGGTAAAGAGAGAGGCCTTACTTGGAGGTTTCGCCCTGTACAACGACGAGATGGACCGCGACGCACGCCGCAGGGCCGCCCTTGAGCAGGAGATGAGGCTCGCCATGGATCGAGGCGAGTTCTTTTTGCAATATCAGCCTCAGGTCCTCATGGGAGGATCGGAGATCGTCGGGGTGGAGGCCCTGGTGAGGTGGAGGAAGTCGGACGGAGAGGTGGTCTCTCCCGGAGAGTTCATCTCCCTGGCGGAGGAGACGGGGATAATGATCCCTCTGGGGAGATGGATACTGGAAGAGGCCTGTCGTCAGGGGGTTCTCTGGGAGAGTGCGGGATTTTACCTGAAGATGTCGGTGAACGTTTCGCCGGTGCAGATATACGGAGACGACCTCTACGAAGCCGTGGCCTCCGTTTTAAAGGAGACGGGGTTCCCGGCGGAGCGGCTTACCCTGGAGATAACTGAAAATACCTTGAAGGACAACGGCGGCTATCTTCTCGACATATTCGACAGAATAAAGGAGCTCGGCGTAAAAGTCGCCATAGACGATTTTGGAACGGGCTATGCCTCTTTCGACTTTATAAGGAACTTCCCCTTCTACGGCATAAAGATAGACCGCTCCTTCGTGTTGGATCTGGAGCGGTCTCCCAGAAGCGCGGCAGTGGCGAACTCGGTGATAGCGATGGCCCGTAATATGGCTAGGGCGGTGGTGGTAGAGGGGGTAGAGACGGAAAGTCAGCTTTTCCACATAGGAGGAGATAAGACCGACCTCATAATTCAAGGTTTCGTCTACAGTCGCCCTCTGAACCCGGAGAAGCTGCCGGATTTCGTAGAATCCCTCAGGCCTCCTGTCTCCTGAGTTTTTTCGACAGGCCGGCCAGATCCAGCTCGGTGAGAAGGATGGAGAAAAATATCAGGCCACATCCCAGGGCGAGTCGGGACGTGAGGGGCTCGTCTAGAAAGACGATACCGACCGTCATGGCGAAGACCGACTCCATTATGAGCAGTATGCTGGCGTGGGTGGGAGACGTCAGCTGCTGCGATTTTATCTGTAGGGCGTAGGGGATCAGGGTGCACCCCACGACGAGATAGGCCATCCAGCCCACTACCGCCATCGAGCTGACCTGAGGCATCGGTTCCCATATGAGGGCTCCTACGACGCAGGCCACGGCGCTCAAGGCGGTCTCCACCATGGTGAGTGTGAGGGCGTCGCTTTCCTGGGCCATTCGGTCTATCACCACCAGCTGAATAGCGAATGCCAGGGCGCAGCCCAGGGTTAGAAGTTCCCCGAAACCTATGGCCATATTGACCCCGTCCAGAGTTATGGCCCCCATCCCCAAGAGGCATATGCCCGAGGCAACGAAGGCCTTGAATCCCGGGCTTCTTCTGTCGGCAGCCCAGGTTATGAAAGGGACTATCACGACGTAGCAGGCCGTTATGAAGGCCGACTTCCCCGTCGTGGTGTATTGAAGCCCTATGGTCTGGAGGGCCATGGCCACCAGCAGCAGAGAACCTATTATCCCTCCGACCTTGATATCCCTGGCGGTGAGTTTTTTCAGCCTCTTAGGGGACAGCCCCGCTATCAGCAGGAAACTGAAGGTAAACCTGAAGGCCAGAAGCCAAAGAGGGCCCATGTATTTCATGACCTCTTTGGTGGCGGCGAAGGAAACCCCCCATAGCAGCGCACATGTCAGAATGCCCAGATCCCCCAGGGCCATTTTCTTTTTGTCGTATATTCTCTCTGCCATATCCAGTCGGCGCGAACGCCGTTCCCCCCTTTTCCATAGCTGAACGGATACATCAAGTCAGGACACTGTATCATAAAATGACGGACTTTTGGACCTCCTCTATGGTAAGATCATCTTAATAGTGGTGACGATCGATGTACGGATTCATATTCCCGGGAGGTCAAAAAATGAAGAGAATGTTGTGGGCAGGCAAGAAGATCGCCTTGGCGGTGGTTATCCTGGTGGTAGTGGGATACGGAGGCATGGAGTTTGTGCGTTCCCGTCTCGGCGAGAAGGCCCCGGAGCCGGAGATAGTCCGTCCGATCCGTACCGAGACGCTTGCGCCGGAGGGCAAGGCCTTTCAGGGAATCTATCAGGGAACGGTACAGGCCTCCCAGAAGGTGGACCTTTCCTTTCGGGTATCGGGCCCCCTGGTGGAGTTCCCGATGAACAAGGGACAGGCGGTCAAGAAAGGCGATCTTCTGGCCCGTATAGACCCCAGGGATTTCAAGACCAAACTGGACAGCGCCGAGAGCCAGCTCAGGCAGTTACAGGCGAAACTGGCGGAGATGAAGTCCGGGGCCAGGGCGGAGGATCTGGCATCGGCTCAAGCATCGGTAAGCGCCGCCCAGGCCCAATATGCCGAGGCCGAGTCGAACTACAAGAGATTCAAGTCCCTTTACGATCAGGGAGCGGTCTCTCAGGTGCAGTACGAGCAGTATAAGACCGCCTACGACGTCGCTCGTTCGTCTCTTCGCTCCGCTCAGGAGTCCCTTAAGAAGGCCCGCTCCGGAGCCAGAAAGGAAGAGCTCCAGCAGCAGGAAGCGATCATACAGGCCCAGGAGTCGGCGGTCGAGGGTGCCCGTTCCGCCCTGTCCGATACGGAGCTTCGGGCCCCCTTCGACGGGGTCGTGGCGGATACCTTCGCCGACAACCACCAGTTCGTCCAGGCGAAGCAGACCATACTGAGCCTTCAGAACCTCAAGAACATAGAGATGGTGGTCCACGTGCCCGACGGAGACGTGGTCAGGATAAGGGAAAAACAGATCGGAGAGGTGAAGCTCTCCGCCACCCTGGACGCCATGCCAGGGCGGGTGTTCCATGTTACCTTCAAGGAGTTCTCCACCCAGGCGGATCCCTCGACCCAGACCTACCAGGCGACGGTCACCATGCCTTACCCGGAAAACGTGACCATACTTCCAGGAATGGCCGTTACTTTGAGGGCCAGCGGAGTTCTTGAAGGTCAGGACTCGAAGCTCGAGTCTCTTTTCTCCGTTCCGGTGGACGCCGTCTTCGCCGATCAGTCCGGCAACAGCTACATATGGCTTTACGAGGACGGTACTGTTCGGAAGGTCCAGGTGAAGACCGGCCCCTACATGGGCGACAGGCTTTCCGTGACAGGGGATCTCGAGATCGGAGACGTGGTCGTGACGGCCGGGGTCCATTTTCTGAGAGAAGGTCAGAAGGTCCGCCTGATGACCGCCGAATAGGTGGATGCCATGAACATAGCCGAACTGTGCATAAAGAAAAAAGTTATCGTCCTGTACATGGTGGTGGTCATAGCCATAGCGGGGTTGATCTCCTACTCCAAACTGGGCAAGCTGGAGGACCCTGACTTCACCATAAAGACCGCCGTGGTCACAACCATCTATCCCGGTGCGACCTCCCAGGAGGTGGAGCAGGAGGTAACCGACAGGGTCGAGGAGGCCATACAGAAGATGGGCGAGATCAAGATGGTCCGTTCTCTCTCGAAGGCCAACCTGTCCATAGTGTACGTGGATATAAGGGACGAATACACCGCAGGCGACCTCCCTCAGATCTGGGACGTTCTGAGGCGGAAGGTCAACGACGTCCAGGCGAACCTTCCTCCGGGCGTTCAGAAATCCATCGTGAACGACGATTACGGCGACGTCTACGGACAGTTCTACGCCCTGGTCGGAGACGGGTATTCCTACAGGGAGCTCAAGGATCACGCCGATAAGCTGAAAAAAGAGCTCCTCCTGGTGGACGGAGTCGGAAGCGTCTCCATAATAGGGGATCAGCCCGAGGGCATATACGTGGAGATATCCCGGTCCAAGATGTCGGCCATGGGAATCTCGCCTCAGGACATATACGGCGCGTTGAATCAGCAGAACACCCTCTCTCCTATGGCCCAGGTTACCGTGGGAAACGAATACATAAGGATCGATCCAACCGGAGCGGTCAAGTCGGTGGAGGATATCGGAGATGTGATGATAGGCGGCGGGCCCGGAGGGGTTATCCGTCTCAAGGACGTGGCGGTGGTCGAGAGGAAGTACGTCGATCCTCCCCAGAAGATCATGCGCTACGACGGCCGCCCCGCCCTGGGCATAGGCATCTCTACGGTTAAGGGCGGCAACGTGGTCGATATGGGCTTGGCGGTCGACGCCAGGCTCAGGGAGTTGGTGGAGATAACCCCGGTGGGTATGGAGCTGGAGCCCATATATCTTCAGGCCAGCGAGGTCACCACGGCGGTGAACGGATTCGTGCTGAATCTGATAGAGTCTCTGGTCATAGTGGTCGGGGTTCTGGTGGTGTTCATGGGCATGAGGAGCGGCCTTCTTATAGGGGGGATACTGCTTTTGACCATAGCGGCCACCTTCGCCACCATGCTCTACATGGGTATAACCCTCCAGAGCGTATCTCTGGCCTCTCTCATAATAGCCCTGGGGATGCTGGTGGACAACGCAATAGTCGTAACGGAAGGGGTCCTCATAGGGGTTCAGAAAGGCCAGGGCGGCCCTGCCGCGGCGGCCAAGACCGTGGCGGGAAACATCTGGCCCCTTCTTGGAGCCACCGTCATAGCCATAATGGCCTTTTCCGCCATAGGCTTGTCGCCGGACAGCACAGGGGAGTTCTGCCGCAGCCTATTCCAGGTGGTGGGGATCTCTCTGCTCTGGAGCTGGGTGCTAGGCATAACAGTAACCCCTCTGATAGCGGTCATGGTGCTAAAGGATCCCGAGGGAGAGCCGGACGACCCCTACAAGGGCAAGTTCTTCAGGGTATACAGGGGCTTTCTCTTCTCCGCTCTTAAAAACGGAAGGATATTCGCCGTTGTTATGGTGGTCCTCTTCGCCCTGGCTCTTTTCGGATTCCGTTTCGTCGATAAATCCTTCATGCCTCAGGACGCGTCTCCCCGTTTTACCGTGGATCTCTGGCGTGCCGAGGGGGCCGATATATACGAGACCTCCGAGAACATGGCGAAGCTTGAGGCCTATCTTTTGAGCCGACCGGACGTGGAGTCGGTGGCCACAACCGTCGGAGGGGGAACCCTCAGGTTTACCCTGACCTACACGGCGGAGGATCCCGACTCGGCCTACGGCCAGGCGGTGGTCAACCTGAAGGGCTCGGACACCCTCTTCGACGCCATGAAGGGGGCGGAGGATTTCGTGAGCAAGAACCTTCCCGGGGCCGTGGCTCAGTCAAGACAGTTCAGCAAGGGCGGTGGCTCGGAGGCTAAGATACAGGTCCGTTTTCAGGGGTCGAACCCTGCGGTATTGCGATCTCTGGCGGAACGGGCCGAGGCGGTCATAGCGGCCGATCCCAAGGCGGGTTTCGTCAGGCAGGACTGGCGTCAGTTGGCCAAGGTCATCAGGCCCAAGGTCATGACCAACCAGATGAGGAATATGGGGCTCTCCCGTCCACAGATAAACGAGGCCCTCATGAACAGCTATCAGGGAGACCCGATCGGGGTGTATCGGGAGGATAACAGGCTTCTGACCATATACTCCCGGCTTCCCGAGAGGGAGAGGGACGGAGTAGAGGGGCTGAAGCTGGTACAGATATGGAGTCCCCTCACAGGAAAGATGGTTCCTCTGGGATCCCTGGTCTCCGGGGTTGAGACCGTCTTTGAAAATCCCATCGTTCGACGGAGGGACAGAGAGAGGACTTTGACCGTGAAGGCCGACCCGATCATAGGGGCCAACAGCAACGCCCTATTCGAGAGGATCCGATCCGGCGTGGAGGCCATAGAGCTGCCTTTGGGCTATTCGATGGAGTGGGGAGGCGAGTTCGAGAGCAGCAGCGACGCCCAGAAGGGCATCAAGCGGATGCTGCCTCTCAGCCTTGTTGTCATGCTCTCCATCATAGTCATGCTGTTCAACTCTGTGAAGCAGTCCGCCATCATAGTGGCCTGTCTTCCCCTCTGCATAATAGGGGTTACCGTAGGGTTGCTGCTTTTCGGCAAGTCCTTTAGCTTCATGGCTCTGTTGGGGGTCCTGAGCCTGATCGGCATGCTGATAAAGAACGCCATAGTGTTGATAGATCAGGTCAACATAAACCTGGAGGACGGAATGATCCCCTTCGACGCCGTGATGGACTCCGGCGTCAGCCGTCTAAGGCCGGTCATGATGGCGGCTGGCACCACCATACTGGGCATGATTCCCTTGATCAGAGACGTGCTGTTCGGTCCCATGGCGGTGACCATAATGTGCGGCCTTGGTTTCGCCACCGTATTGACCCTTCTGTTCGTGCCGGTGCTGTTCGTGCTGTTCTATGGAATAGATGTGCCGGAAGGGGACCGGTAAAAAGCGATTAGCTAGACGATTTATTTTGTAATTCTTAACCCCATGAATTTTCTGCTTTTCGTTTGGCGGAATTTTCGTGGGTTTTTTTATGGAATCTCGCCCCTGTCTATGCTATCATCGAAGTGTGTTCGGAGTCTTCAATCGTTTTAGTCGTCTGTGATTGTAGGAAAACGGGTACAAGGAGAGAGAAGAAGGGATGTGTTGTGAGGATGAATAGAGGTTTTATGAAGAGGTGGGCGGTTTTTCTGGTCCTGATAGTGGGATCGGCCTTCCTGCTGGGAGGTTGCGGAAGCAGCGGTGACGATCCGGGGCCGACCCCTGCACCTACTACGTCGGGGGTAGTGTCTATCTCCGGTCAGGTTGCAAACTCGGTTCCGACGGAGATCTCTGTCGCTGCGACGGAGAGACTCAGTGCCATGAAGGTGTCTCGTATCAAGAGTGGATCTGGGCTTGCCGGAGTCGACATATCGGCAAAGATGGAAGGTTGGGAACTTAAAAAGACCTCCTCCGATAAATCCGGCTTTTACGCTTTCGATGTGCCGGTTCCGTCCGAGGGAGGACGATTGGTCCTTACCTTCTCCAAGGACGGCAGTATCACCTATCAGAAGGCGATAACTGTCAAGCCGGAAGAGAGCCATTCCGTCCACGCTACCCTTCTACCGGTGGCGGTGGATAAAGAGGTGAAATCAGGCGATATCGTATCCGACGATAACGGGCGTATAGCCATAGAGGCTCCGAAGGACGGCAATCTGACCTTGTTCGTTGGAGATCCCACCAGTGCCGACGGGGCCGCGGTTTTCCCCGGGGACTATATGGCCGCTACCAGTGCCGACGATGTTCCTCTGGTCAGCATGGCTTTCTTCGAGGCTACCTTGACCGACCCGAGCGGGGATAAGATCGAGAGGTTCGATCCCGTAGAGGTCTCCATGCTCTTGCCCGAAGACTATCGAAACGGTACGTTGAAGGACCCCCAAGGAAAGACCTACGTGGCCTCCGGCGACAGCAAACTTCTTTCCAGTCCCGACGAGTTCACCTGCAGGATAGAGTGGTGGTCCTACGACGACGATGGAGCCATGTGGGTTCAGGAAGACGCAATGACTCCCGGATCTCCTTCGGATCCCATGGAAAAGGCATGGATAACTTCCGGAGATGGAGGCAAGCTTTACGTCAACGCCAAGGTCAATCATTTCAGCTGGTGGAATGCCGACTACCCCCAGGAGTTCTCCTATCTCTGCGTCAAGGTGGTCGACGGAGACGGCGAGCCCATGGAGAACGTGGCGGTCTATTCCTCCGGCGTGACATACAAGAACACCTCTCAGACCAAGAGGACGGACAAGGACGGTTGGGCCAGAGGAATAGTGGTGAAGAAGTCCACCTCCAAGGCCGATCGGGAGAGAGCCCAGGTCTACGCTCTCGCAGGTAACGTCAAATTCTTCTACGATGTTAAATCCGACACGGAAGGGGTCGTGGCTTCCGACGATATCTACACCCCTTACGATGAAAATGAGTGCGAAAGGACCGATAAAAGACCCTCTATCGAGCTGGACGAGGTTATAAGGATAAGCTTCGAAGGGGTCGTAAAGGGCACTGTCACCAACGATTCCGGCAAGGCGCTGTCGGGAGTAAAGGTGTATTCCAGCGTGGGCGGAGTGGTCGAGACCGATTCCTCCGGAAGCTACAGCTTGAACGTGCCTGTAGGCGCCGAAGTGACGGTTTATATCGCCGGTGTCGAGGGAAAGGCCGCTACTGTAAGCGATAAGGACACCCCGAAGGTTCTGGATTTCACCGTGGCAAACCAGCCTCCGGTCATAACCAAACTGAGCAGAACTCCCGAGGGCAACATACCTGCAGGGTCGTCGACCACCTTTACCGGAGAGGCTATGGATCCGGAGGGTGGCACCGTGACCTACGGCTGGACCGCCTCCGAGGGGTCCCTTTCCGGAGCTACCGGAGCCTCCACAGTGTGGACCGCTCCTGCCGGTTCGGGCAGCGCTCAGGTGACCTTTACCGCCACCGATAGCGACGGAAAGACCAGCGCTATGACCGTTCCCGTCTCGTGGGGGAGCCTTCCTTCTCCCGGACGGTTGGTGGTAAACCTCAAGGACGACGACGGAGATCCCGTAGTTGGTGCCTGCGTGGTACTTCATAAGGATGACGGATCGGTCGAGGATTACAGGAATACCGATGCGAGAGGAAAGGCGAACTTCGGGGATATAGGGCGAAAGACCGCAACAGTCTCCTATGCTTACGAGTCTGATAGCGAGACCGTTACTGATTACGGTTATCAAAAGTATCTCAGCCGCAATATAGTGACCGCGGTAGGCGTCCCGGTCGCGGAACTGACCATAGTTACCGAGGTTCTGGGAGACGAGGTCGTAGAGGATAGGGAGGATCCTAACTATAACTTGAACATATCGGTAGACCCCTCCGATCTTTCCGACGAGACGACCGTCACCTGTCAGCCTCTCGAGCAGCTCTATTTCTACAGCTCGAGAACCAGTCAGGACAACGTTCCGGTCTATCCTGACGATCTGCAGAGCGACGGTAAATTGACCCTTCTTTCCATGGCCAAGGTTTGGGAAGACGAAACGGAGACGATGACATCCTGGGGCGTCCTTTACGACGAGACTCCCAAATCGGGAGATTCCTACACTTTGCCTCTGGATCGGTCACCCGTTAACCTGCCCTGGTCTTCCGAAAAGGACATCATTTCCCTTTCGGTCATGGCGGAAAGAAAGGGCGTCGAGTACGACCTGTTCAGTCTTTTCCAGCACGGGTTCACGATGGCTGGATTACCGAGCGAGTATCGTGAAATCGAGAAAAAGACTCTTCCCGAGATCCTGAACAGAGCATCGAAGTCCGGTACGGCACAGCTTCCCGATTTCGACGGCGATGTGTTCTTCCAGTCCGCATCGGCTCTCGTCAGAGACGAAACCATAAGCACCGATATCACCTCGGTGGAGGAGAACAAGCGTCTGGGTTCGTCTCTGCCCAAGGAGTTGTCCGTATCGCTTCCGGATTACTCCTTTACCAACGTCAGTGTTGACAGTTCGGGAACCACTCCCGAATTGACCTGGACTCTCAATACCACTCAGGACATAGACGCTATGAGTATGGGAGTGAAAGAAGAGGCCTATTCTTATGTCACCTCCGGTGATGAGACGGTGAACACGCGTACGCAGGTCAACTGGGATGTATTCTTCGAGAAGGGTAAAGGAACCCAAAGCTACGCCTTCCCGTCTCTTCCCAAAGACCTGGAGGCCTGGTTCGACGATATCGAAGGGGACCCGACTTTCACCGTTTCCGTCATAGATTACGATAACCTCACAGGATACAGTTCTCTGATGGACCTGGTCCTCAGTGGGCAGGATCCGGAGAAGTCGGCCTTGCGGATTCTGGAGGCGGAGTTTCCGGGAGCTCTCTACTGGTAACTGAGATATAAGATCCCGTTTTTGATCGAGAAAGGGACAGAGGATTTCCTCTGTCCCTTTCTCTGTTAGGTATAAACACACTTTCCCGCAAGGGGGCTTTGAGTTATATTATGACTCATATCTGGCCTTCTACAGGTCGTATCGACTTTTCTAGGCTATAGGATTGGAGCGGGTGAGATGCTTGAATCTCTGATAACGTCCAAGACGCGGGTGCGTCTTCTTCTAAAATTGTTTCTGAATCCCGGATCCTCTGGATACCTTAGGGAACTGGCCGACGAGTTTGGCGAGTCGACCAACTCGGTCAGGGTGGAGCTGAACCGCCTGGCCGAAGCGGGATTGCTAGAGTCCTCCACGGAAGGCAGGACCAAGGTCTATCGGGCCAACAGCGGACATCCGTTGTTCCCGGAGATACAGGGGCTCGTCCGAAAGACCATGGGAATAGATCGTCTGGTCGAGTCTGTCGTGGCCAAACTGGGTGACGTAAAACTGGCTTTCGTCACCGGCGATTACGCCAGAGGGGTGAACTCCGGGCTTATGGACCTGGTCCTGGTGGGATCCATCGACAGGGAGTACCTACAGGGACTGGTTTCCCGTCTGGAATCGGATCTGGGAATAAAGATAAGGTGGCTGGTTCTGGACGACGACGAGTTCGAAAGGCTAAAGGTTACCTTCGAGGGGCAGGATGCTTTGGTCATCTGGAAGAGAGAGGAGAACCGGTCATGAAAGGGAAAAAAGCCCTCGTAACGGGAGGAGCGGGTTTCATAGGGTCTCATCTCTGCGATCTTTTGATCGACAGAGGATGGACCGTATCCGTTCTCGACGATCTCTCCGGTACGGATGGTTCCAATATAGAACATCTAGAGGGTAAGGGAGTGGAGCTCTACAGAGGGGATATTCGGGATCTTGCTCTGATGGAACGTCTTCAGGCGTCGGTCGACGGGGTCTTCCATCTGGCCGCCATGGTATCGGTTCCCAGGTCCGTACGGGAGCCTAAGGAGTGTTACGAGGTAAACGTGACCGCCTTTTCCGATATGCTCGAGCTACTGAAAGACAGGCCCGTTCCGGTGGTATACGCCAGCTCCGCCGCCATCTACGGAGAGGGAGCCGACGACGGACCGAGACGGGAGACCGAGCTTCCTATGCCTCAGTCTCCCTACGGTGCAAGCAAGGCCATGGACGAGCTGGTGGCAGCTGCGGCTTCCCGCTGTTGGGGTATCCCTTCGGTGGGGCTTCGGTTCTTCAACGTCTACGGTCCCAGGCAGAATCCGGAGGGACCCTACGCCTCGGTCATACCTCGTTTTACCACGGCTCTTCTGGACGGTCGTGCCGTGACGGTATTCGGAGACGGAGAGCAGACCAGGGATTTCATCCACGTTAAAGACGTCGCCAGGGTTATGGTGAGGGCCGCCGAGGAGGCCCAGTCCATAGGCGGTTCGGTCATGAACGTGGGAAGCGGCCGCAGGGCGTCGGTGAACGAGGTCTACACGCTGTTGTCCCGATTGGTTCCGGAAAAAGAGTCTCCTTCTTTCGAGCTGGAGAGGCCCGGCGACATCAGGCACAGCTTCGCCGATCTATCCAGGCTTAGGAGCCTGATGGACCTTTCTTCCTTTCAATCCCTGGAGGGCGGCATAGACGACACAGTCTCCTATTATCGACAGAGAGGCGGCCTCTGATGGCGAAAGGCAGGAATAAGGTAGTCGTCCTGGCCTTCGGGACCAGGCCGGAGGCCATAAAGATGGCCCCGGTCTACAGGGCCCTTTCCATGCGAGACGGCCTGATTCCCAAGATACTGCTCACAGGGCAGCACAGGGAACAGCTTCGCCAGGCATTGGAGATCTTCGAGATATCCGCCGACGCGAATCTGGACGTAATGACAGACCGCCAGACCCTTCCGGATCTGGCGGCCAAGATTCTTCCCCAGACCGCCGAAGCCCTGAGGGAACTTGAGGCGGATTACGTCCTGGTTCACGGAGATACCCTGACCACCTTTGCCGTGGCCTGGGCGGCCTTTCTTGAGAGAATTCCGGTGGGGCACGTCGAGGCGGGGCTTCGCTCCGGATCCATGTCCGAGCCCTTCCCGGAGGAGGCCAACAGGGTGTTGACCGACGTCATATGCGATCTGTACTTCGCCCCTACCGAGACCTCAAGGGACAATTTGCTTCGGGAGGGAAAGAGGGAGGACCGTATAGTGGTGACCGGTCAGACCGGCGTGGACGCCATACTATACGCCGCCCGAAAGGGGACCCTGCCTGTCGAGATGCCCCGGTCGGAAAGGATCGTTACGGTGACCCTCCACAGGAGGGAAAACTGGCCCGTTCTGCCAGGCCTGGCCGAGGCGGTGGCCTCGATAGCCAGGGAGCATCGGGACCATCTCTTCGTCTATCCGGTCCATCTCAACCCTGCCGTACGTGAGTCGGTGTGGCCGATTTTGGAGAAAGAGCCCAACGTTCTTCTTCTGGATCCTCTGGGATACGGGGCCATGGCGGCGTTGCTGTCCGCCAGCCGTCTCATACTGACCGATTCGGGAGGGCTCCAGGAGGAGGGTGCTTCTCTTGGGGTTCCTGTGGCCGTCGCCAGAAACGTCACGGAGAGGCCCGAGGGGGTGGAGGCCGGCATACTGACTTTGGTCGGCAACGATCCTAAGAACCTGAAGGAGGCCGTGTCGTCTCTTCTGGACGACGATGTCCGTTTGGCCCGTATGGCGTCGTGTACCAATCCCTACGGGGACGGAAGGGCGTCGGAGAGGATAGCGAAAGCCCTCGACTGTATGGTCGAGGGCTAGCGAACGGGTCTGGCAGGCGTTCCCACCGCTGTGATGCCTCCCGGCAGGTCATACACGACGGTGGCTCCCGCTCCGACGGTGGTCCAGGCTCCGACTGTGACGCCTGGGACGGCTCGGCTTCCTATGCCCATGAATGCCCCCTCCTCCAGGGTCACGGCCCCGGCCAGGTTGCATCCCGGCGCCACGTGGACGAAGTTCCCTATGAGGCAGTCGTGGTCCACCGTGGCTCCGGTGTTTATTATGGCGTGGTTTCCCAGAACCGAGTTCGGCTGGATCACCGCCCCGGCGAAGACCACCGTGCCCGGTCCTATTTTTACCGAGGGATCGACGATAGCGGACGGGTGAACGGCGGAGATCCAATCCACCCCCTCCATTCTCCGGGCGATTTTTCGTCTGGTCTCGTTGATCCCCACTGCTATAACAGCCGAGGGGTTCTTAGATTCCCTGACGACATCCATAGGACCCGCTACGGTTATTCCCGATACCTCAGATCCCCACAGTTTTTCGTCGTCGTCCAGTACGGCGACCACTTGGTATCCCAGGGCCTTTAATGTGGCTATGACCACCTTGCCGTGTCCTCCCGCACCGAGAACGAAAACGTCTCTCATCGGGAGCCTCCGAAAGGCGGCATGGTGGCGTGGTCTCCCGAGCTTATGCCTTCCCTGAAGAACACCGATTTCACCGTCATGAAGAGTATCTTCCAGTCCAGTTTTCTGGACCAGTTGTCCACGTACCATATGTCCAGGGAGAACTTATCCTCCCAGGACAGGGCGTTTCTTCCGTTTACCTGAGCCCAGCCGGTTACACCCGGTCGGACCAGATGGCGTCTGGACTGTTCCGGGCTGTAGAGAGGTAGGT
Source organism: Dethiosulfovibrio russensis (assembly GCF_021568855.1). Taxonomy (NCBI): domain Bacteria; kingdom Thermotogati; phylum Synergistota; class Synergistia; order Synergistales; family Dethiosulfovibrionaceae; genus Dethiosulfovibrio; species Dethiosulfovibrio russensis. The sequence continues at coordinate 41,201 of NZ_JAKGUG010000010.1, forward strand.
ATTCGACCAGCAGAGGCCTGGGCCCCACCAGGCTCATGTCTCCCTTCAGGACGTTGAACAGCTCGGGCAGTTCGTCCAGGCTGGTGCTGCGGAGGAACCGTCCGAAGGGAGGAAGCCTCTTTTCGTCCGGCAGGAGCTCTCCGCTTTCGTCTCTGCCGTCGGTCATTGTGCGGAACTTTATCATGTGAAAGATCCGTCCGTTAAGCCCCGGCCTTCTCTGCTCGAAGAATATGGGACGGCCCAGCTTGATCCGAACAGCCAGGGAAACGGCTGCCAGTATCGGAGACAGTGCCACGATGCCGGCAGCCGCCAGGCATATGTCGACGGCTCTCTTGATCGGATCGGTTACGGATGGATGGGGATTTTTCACCGTTTCAGGGCCTTCTTTACCGTCTCTATGACCCTGTCTTGCTGCTGTTCCGTCATGGAGGTGCCGGAGGGAAGGCACAGGCCGTTCTCGAAGAGTCTGTCTCCGACGCTTATACCGTCGTCGTGGGAGGCGTAGCCGCAGCCCTCGAATACCGGCTGAAGGTGCATGGGTTTCCAGACCGGTCGGCTCTCTATGTTCTCGTCTCCCAGGGCCTTCCATATGTCCATGGCGGTGGTGCCGGTCTCGTCGGGATCGACGGTTATGGAGGTGAGCCACATGGAGGATCTTCCCTTCTTGGCCTCGGGCATCAGGGCGATTCCCGGAATGTCCGAGAATGCCTTTTCGTATCTTTTGTAGACGGCCCTTTTGGCCTCGACTCTCTCGTCCAGGTGGAGCATCTGCCCTCTGCCTATGGCGGCCAGGACGTTGCTCATCCTGTAGTTGTAGCCTATCTCGCTGTGCTGATACCAGGGAGCCTTGTCCCTGGCCTGGGTGGCCCAGAAGAAGGCCTTCTCCCTGGATTCGACGTCGTCCAGCAGGAGCATTCCTCCTCCGGAGGTGGTTATTATCTTGTTCCCGTTGTAGGAAAGAACCGAGTAGCGCCCGAATGTGCCGCACTTTCTGCCGTCGTAGTCGGCTCCCAGAGCCTCCGCCGAGTCCTCCAGCACCGGGATGTCGTGGCGGTCGAAGATAGGCATGAGTTCGTCCCATTTGGGGGCCTGGCCGTATAGCTCCGCCACTATGGCCGCCTTGGGTTTTATTCCCTTGGACGACAGGTCGTCTATGGCGCGCTCCAGGGCCCGAGGCGACATGTTCCAGGTGTCCTCGTCGGAGTCGACGAAGTAGGGCTTGGCTCCCATGAAGGTGACAGGACTGACCGACGCTATGAAGGTCAGACTGGAGCACAGCACCACGTCTCCGGTCTCTACGCCCAGAAGCCGCAGCCCCAGATGGAGCGCCGCCGTGCCCGAGCTGAGTGCCAGGGCCTGAGGCCTTCCTATGTAATCGGACGTCTCCCTCTCGAATGCGTCCACCTGAGGCCCCAGAGGGGCTATCCAGCCCGATTCGAAGGCTTCGTGGACGAAACCAAGCTCGTCTCCGCTCATGTGGGGCGGGGACAGTATTATTCGTTCCCGTTGCGTAGTCAAAAGGTCACCCTCTTCATTTTTGATTTAGACCGGTTTCGATCGATATTCTATCACGCTTTTACGTCCAGATGGCCGTGGACGATTATGGGCTTGCTGGGAGGCGGGGCTTTTTCCGGTTCCCGTTCCTCCTGCTCGTCCTTCTCCTCTTTTTCCTCGTCTTTTTCCCTGTCCTGTTCCTGTCGGAGCTCTTCCTCCAGGGCCTCTTCCCAGTCTTTTTTGCTTCCCTTTCCGTCCTTCCCTCTTCTCTCCACTCTCTTCAATTTAGTAGGGGCTATGGATTTTACCGGTCTTATGCTCTCTATCCTCTCGGTCATCGGATATCCCTCCTCCAGTAAATGGGTTCTCTTTATTTTTTCGTACTCCTCGGAGAGGTTCTGTAGTTGAAGATTTAAACTATAAACGAGTTTATTGGTGTACTTTATTTTTTGACGGCCTGTAAATCGAACGAAGGTTTTCTAAATCGAGGTTCATGGAAGCTGTTTTGGTTTATTCTGGTTTACTATGGGTTTTTAGGCAAGCCGATTTATCTGTGAAAAAGATCGCTGGTTTAGCCTTAAAGCCTTGATGTGGCTGTGTTTTTTGTTCTTGCTCGGAGGGGCGGTTCATTTTAGAGTTCCTGAACCTATTGACATATTTGGTTTATGATATAGACTTAAGCCGTAGAGCGAGATCCCGTTTGTTTCAGTTACACTATCCAATGTAAGGAGGAATATATATGAACCCGTCTCCTTTGAAAGTCTCTTCCGAGATCGGTCGTCTCAAGACGGTACTTCTTCACAGACCGGGTAAAGAGGTGGAAAACCTCACCCCCGATCTTATGGAGCGCCTTCTCTTCGACGACATCCCCTACCTGGAGGTCGCCAGACAGGAACACGATGCCTTCGCCGAGATCCTGACGGACAACGGGGTGGAGGTCCTCTATCTGGAGAACCTGGCCGCCGAGTCCCTGACGGATGTCTTCGTTAGAGACAGTTTCGTCGACGATTTCATCTCCGAGGCGAGAATTCCCGGCCGCGGCACCAGGGAAAGCCTCAAGGATTATTTTCTTTCCTTCGAGCCCAGAGAGATGGTGGACCGTATGATGGCCGGAGTCCGTTGGCACGAGATGGCCGATACCCGCAGGCTGTCTCTGGCGGATAAGCTCAGCACCGACGATCCCTTCGCGATCGACCCCCTTCCCAACCTCTACTTCACCAGAGATCCCTTCGCCACCATGGGCAGCGGGATAACCCTCAACCATATGCGTACCGACACGAGAAACAGGGAGACCTTGTTCGCCAAGTATATTTTCGAGAACCATCCCCGTTTTGCCGAGTGCGAGATTCCCATATGGTTCGATCGAGACGAGCATACCTCCCTGGAGGGAGGGGACGAGCTGATCCTCAGTCCGAAGGTGTTGGCTATCGGTATTTCACAGAGGACCGATGCCGCTTCGGTGGAGACCCTGGCGGAGAATATCTTCCGAGACGGTCAGACTTTCGAGACCATACTGGCTTTCAATATCCCCAAGAAGAGGGCCTTCATGCATCTGGATACGGTCTTCACCATGGTGGACAGGGACAAGTTCACCATCCATCCCGAGATAGAGGGGCCGTTGCAGGTCTTCTCGATAAGGAAGGACGGAGACGGCCTCAAGATAGAGGAGATGACCGCTACTTTGGAGGAGATCCTCAAGAGCACCCTGAAGCTGGACGACGTAACCCTCATCCGTTGTGCCGGAGGAGATCCGGTGGACGCCCCCAGAGAGCAGTGGAACGACGGTTCCAACACCTTGGCCATAGCTCCCGGCGAGGTGGTGGTCTACTCCAGAAACTACGTCACCAACGAGCTTCTCAGGGATAACGGCATAAAGACCTACGTCATGCCGAGCTCCGAGCTCTCCAGAGGACGTGGAGGCCCGCGCTGCATGAGCATGCCTCTGGTCAGGGAAGAGATCTAGTCTAGTCGACCGGTCCATTTCGTCTAACTTTATTCTTGCACTTCGTCTCGTTTTTTTCTTCGAAAGGTGGTCCGTTTCTTAAATGTCCGACGATAGAAAACTGGGCTTTTTCGCCCTCGTGGCTTTGGTCGTGGGGTCGATGATCGGTGGAGGGGTTTTCAGCCTCCCCTCCGACATCGCCCAAGGAGCTCATCCGGGAGCTATTCTGTTAGGATGGCTCATCACAGGCGTTGGTATGATCTCTCTCGCCTTGGTGTATCAGAGCCTGGCGTCCAGAAAGCCCGATCTGGACGGCGGAGTCTACAGCTATGCCAGGGCCGGTTTCGGCGAGTATATAGGGTTCAACTCGGCCTGGGGGTATTGGATAAGCGCCTGGTTGGGAACCGTGGCCTTCATAACCCTGCTGTTCGGCGCAATAGGATATTTCTTCCCCGTCTTCGGAGAGGGAAACAACCTCGCCTCGATTCTAGGAGGTTCTTTGATCCTGTGGGGAGTCCATTTTCTGGCCCTCAGAGGCGTTAGGGAGGCGGCTTTGGTCAATCTGGTGACCACTATAGCCAAGCTGGTTCCCCTTATCGTTTTCTTGGTCCTGGTCACCCTGGGCTTCAAGGCCGACCTCTTCAGCTCCGATTTCTGGGGCACCGGAGGGGCCTTCGAGTGGAGTTCCGTCATGGCTCAGGTCAAGAGCACTATGATGGTGACCCTCTGGGTGTTCATAGGCATAGAGGGGGCGGTCGTCGTCTCCGGAAGGGCCAAGAACCGCAAGGACGTCGGGACCGCGACTCTGGTCGGTCTGGTCGGGACCTTGATAATCTACGTCCTCGTTTCGATCACGTCTCTAGGGGTTATGGCCCGTGGAGATCTGGTGGGGCTGCCAAATCCCACCACCGCCTATATACTGGAGTCCGTCGTGGGGCCCTGGGGCGCCACCTTGATAAATCTGGGGCTGATAGTGTCCCTCCTGGGAGCCATCCTCGGCTGGACCCTCCTGGCCGCCGAGACTCCCTACGTGGCGGCGAAGGACGGCGTTCTTCCCAGGCTTTTCGCCAAGGAGAACGCCAACGGAGCCCCCGTCGCCTCTCTGTGGATAACGAACGGTCTGATTCAGATTTTTCTGGTGTTGATCCTCTTCTCCAGCGGGACATATCAGGCGGTGTATACCATAGCCAGTGCTGCCATCCTCATACCCTATATGTTCAGTGCTCTGTACCAGTTCAAGCTGGTCGTCACAGGCGAGACCTACGGTCCGGAAGAGTCTCGTGTCGGCGATCTCGCGATAGGGGCGATAGCCTCGGTTTACTCCTTCTGGCTGATCTACGCCGCTGGGCTGGACTATCTCTTGATGTGTGCCGTACTTTACGCTCCGGGGGCTTTTTTCTTCTGGAAGGCAAAGTACGAGTCGGGGAAGTCGGCTTTCTCTCCATCGAACTTCCTGATATCCGGAGGTCTGTCCGTCGCCGCCGTTTTGGCCCTGACCCTGATGTACAAAGGGGTCATAAGTCCTCTGTAGTATGTTCGATTTTTCTAGTATAATCGATGACGTAATCCTTTTAAATAACGGTTTCCTCTGTGATGGCGAGGCCGTTTTCGGAGATTTTATGTATCCGTGAAGGAGGACGATCTATTACGATGGAAAATCGAATAAGAGAACTGCTGTTGGATCTATGTTCGGTTAAGAGCGTGTCCGGAACGTCCGGCGAGTCGGAAATGGGGTGGAGAATCCATTCCATTTTGGCTAAGTTGTCCTGTTTCTCCGGCGAGAGGTCGGGGAACCTGAAAACGATAGACTGTGACGGTCGCCCCGCCGTGCTGGCCTTTATGGAGGCGTCCGGCGGATCTTCCGTCACGTTGGGGCTGACCGGGCATTTCGACGTGGTCAGCGCCTCCGTTTACGGTGACTTTGCCGAGGTGGCCTTCGATCCCGAAAGAATAACAGCCGATATCGCCATGAGGGAGCTTTCCGAGTCGGTCCGGAAGGATCTGGACGAGGGATGGCTTTTCGGGCGGGGAACCGCCGATATGAAGTGTGGCCTGGCCGTCCATATGGCGCTGATGGAAAAGTGGGATCGTGAGGGCGCCCCCTGTAACGTGCTGTTTCTGGCGGTCCCCGACGAGGAGAACCTGTCTCTCGGCATGAGAAAGGCCGTTCCCGAGGTAGCCCGTTTTCTGGAGGAAAGGGGCCTGAGCGTGTCGGCCTGGGTCAACGGAGAGCCCACAGTAGGTGCCAAGGGCTCTAGCTGGCCGGTTCACCGTGGGTCCATAGGCAAGGCCATGGGTTTCGTCCTTTCCGTGGGGGTGGGATCCCATGTGGGAGAGTTCTTCAAGGGAATAAGCGCCGTTCAGATAGCAGGTCAGATAAACTCCCATCTGGAGGGAGGCCCCGAGTCGGCTGATCGGTTGGGCGATCTGATTTTTCCTCCCGCCGCCTGTCTGGGACTGGAGGCGTTGAGGGACGGTTACTCCGTTACACTCTACGACAGGGTGATGGCCCGTTATAACCTTCTCTACTGTTCCCGTTCTCCCGAGGAGCTTTTGAAGGTTCTCCTGAGCTCCGCCAGAGAGGGGCTGGCCAGGGCGATAGATCTGACCTCATGGTCCGCCAGAAAACTGGGCGGCAGCCTGTCCCTTCCGGAGTCGCAGGTGATGACCCTTTCCGAGCTGAGAAAGGTCGCAGGAGAGGCCGATCCCGTCGGAGGGAACGTCTCGGGCTCCCCGGTAGACGTCGCCGCGGCGGAGGTGCTGTCTCTTCTGGACAAAAGCGGTCTGGAGGGGCCAATGGCGGTCGTAGGCTTTCTGCCTCCGTTATATCCTCCAACCGTGGCGGTCGACGACGAAGCCGAAGGGCGGTTGGATCGAGCTCTGGCGGCGGTGTTCGACCTCGCCAGGGAGAGGGGATACGAACCTGCGAGGGAGCCGATTTTCGAGGGCATCTCCGATCTAAGTTATCTCGGTCGTGCCGTCGGGAACGGCGATATGTCCGTCCTGAAGGAGAACATGGCGGGATGGGGCGATCTCTACGACGTGCCCTTCGAGGCCATGAAGGCGGTGCAGGCCCCGGTCTGCAACCTGGGACCCTTCGGCAAGGACGTACACAAGGCCACCGAGAGGCTGGAGCCCCACTTCGCCTTCTCCGTCCTGCCCGACCTGGTGGAGAGACTGGCAGTGGAGTTGGCTCGGTCCAGGGCTTGACAGGTCGTCTGGTAGCTGTATAATACGGTTCAAGTTATTTTCAATATGGCTAAAGGCGATGAACCGGAAGCTCACAGGACTGAACGCGTACGACCAGAGAGAAGCCTCCATCGGCTGGAAGGGGCTTTGGACGCTGTCTTTTGGGATAAGGCCCGGCGAGCCGGAACGGAAAGGCCCTTAGGCCGTAGTACGTTTCCCGGTTGACCTCCGTCAAAGGGTCCGAGCGGGGCGTTTAGACGTCCAAGCAGGGTGGTACCGCGGGTATTCAAGACCCGTCCCTACAGTAGGGACGGGTCTTTTTTTTATACTTTCGGTGGTGCTATGCTTGGGATGTAGACGTCCAAGCAGGGTGGTACCGCGTGTCTTTTACGAAGGCTCGTCCCTGAATGGGATGGGTCTTCGTTTTTTTGTTCCGATGGATTTTATCTTATCAGAGAGATGATGCGAGGTGGTGGGGTTTATGAGCGGTATGGTTTTCGACGGGTGCGACGTGACCGAGTTGGCCGAGAGGTTCGGCACGCCCCTTTACGTGATGTCCGAGACGGAGCTAAGGCGGAGGATGAGGGCGGTCAAGAGGGCCTTTTCCGAGAGGTACGAAGACGTGGAAGTTCTCTACGCAGGCAAGGCCTTTCTGCCCAGGGCGATGTGCGCCCTGGTGAAGTCCGAGGGGTTGGGGCTGGACGTGGTTTCCTCCGGCGAGATCCATACGGCGGTGAGCGTCGGTTTCCCCATGGAGCGGGCCTATTTTCACGGCAACAACAAGACCGCCGAGGACATGGCTATGGCCATGGACGTCGGAGTGGGACGTTTCGTGGTGGACAACCGGGACGAGCTGGACCTTTTGGCCAGTATGGCCGAGGAAAGGAAGACAGAGGTCTCCGTGCTGTTCCGCCTGGCTCCCGGGGTCAGCGGCGACACCCATCGCTATATCCAGACGGCCCACACGGACTGCAAGTTCGGTATGCCCCTTCTGGGTGAGGGACTGAGGGACTGCGTCGAGACGGCTATGAAGGCTCCCTACGTTAAGCTGCTGGGGTTCCACTTCCACGTAGGGTCCCAGCTGATGGAGAACAGGGCCTATCTGGAGGCCCTGGAGGTTCTGGGAGATCTTATGAAAACCCTAAGAGAGGAGATCGGCTTCGAGACTAAAGAGCTCAACGTCGGAGGGGGCATAGGCATACCCTACGGCAAGGATCAAAGAGAGGTGGACCTGGACTCCTTCCTGGGCTGCATAGTTGAGACCGCCGAGAGGATCTGTTCCGAGAGACGGATGCCAAGGCCCAAGTTGGTGATAGAGCCGGGCAGATGGATAGCCGGTCCGTCTGGCATAACCCTGTACCGGGTCGGTACGGTAAAGGAGATACCGGGGATAAGGACCTACGTCAGCGTCGACGGAGGCATGGCGGACAACCCCAGGCCCTCCCTGTATCAGGCCGAGTATCGATGTGTTCTGGCGAACAGGATGGACGATCCGGCCGATTCGGTGGTGACGGTGGCAGGCAGATGCTGCGAGTCCGGCGATATCCTGATAAAGGACGCCGAGCTGCCTCTCCCCGAAAGGGGCGACGTCGTGGCGGTATTCGACACAGGAGCCTATAACTTTTCCATGGCGAGCGGATACAACAGGCTCAAACGCCCGGCGGTGGTTCTGGTCAAAGACGGCGAGGCACGGTGCATCGTTGAGCGTCAGTCCTTCGACGATCTGATAAAAGGCGAATCGGTTCCGGAGGATTTGCTTTGATATTTCATTTTTTCAGGAGGTTATAGTTATGAGATCGATCTACCGTTTTTCTTCCGCCCTGGTCCTGTCTCTGGCATGGGCCCGGTGTGCTTTCGCCGCCGACGGCGTCGTTCCCGACTTCGGCGTGTTGTCCCTTCTTCCTCCCGTCATAGCCATAGGCCTGTGCGTGGTGACAAAGGAGGTAATCCCCGCCCTCTTCGTAGGTTCCTGGGTGGCCGGAACCATGTTGGCCGGATGGAATCCGGTGGTGGGCTTCGGCAACGCGGTCGAGTCGCTCTGGAACGGTTTGGGCGATCCCTGGGGGGCCAGGATAGTCCTTACCTGTCTCACCATGGGAGGCCTGGTCGGGGTCATGCAGGTCGGAGGAGGGGTGGACGCGGCGGTGCGGTGGCTCTCCAAGAAGATCTCCAGCAGCAGACGTGCCATGTTCTTCACCGAGCTGTCCGGGTTCGTCATCTTCTTCGAGGACTACGTCAACACCGCCGTGGTGGGGACGACGATGGCCCCAGTGTCCGATCGCTACAGAGTGTCCAAGGAGAAGCTCTCCTACATAGTGGACAGCACGGCGGCTCCTATCGCCTGTATAGCCGGGATCTCCTCCTGGGTGGCCTATATGGTGGGCCAGATAGGTATGCAGTTCAACGAGCTTGGCATAGAGGCGTCGGCCTACGTGACCTATCTGAAATCCATCCCCTTCGTCATCTACAACGTGGTGGCGCTGGCCTTGCTGACCTACGTGGTGCTCTCCGGCAGGGATTTCGGCCCCATGCTGACGGCGGAGAGGCGGGCAAGAAAGACCGGAAAGCTTCTGAGGGAGGGAGCTCAGCCTCTGAGTTCCACCGACGCCGACCCGGATCTGTCCCCTGCGGACGAGACTCCCAGGAGGGTGATAAACTTCGTCCTTCCCCTGTTTTTCCTTATAGGGACTATCTTCTCCATGCTGGTGATCACCGGAGGATGGCCCAACGTTGGTCTGGCAGAGGCCATTGGAGAGGGAAGCAGTTCCAAGGCCCTGGTCTACGGTGCCTTCGGAGGAACCTTCATGACCATAGTCCTCTACTCGCTACAGGGGTTGGCCCCTCTCAGCAGCATGTTCAGGGGCTTCATGAAGGGAGCTCAGTCCATCTTCGTGGGATCGCTCATACTGATCTTCGCCTGGGGAATAGGCTCGGCCATAAAGTCGGTGGGAACTGCGGGATACATAGTATCGGTGGCGGGAGATATCCTCAGCCCAGGCTGGATACCTCTTCTGACCTTCTTCGTCGGAGCGGTCATCTCCTTCTGTACCGGGACCTCCTACGGAACCATGGGCATACTGATGCCTATCGTGGTACCCCTGGTGGCGTCCGTTTCGGCCAACGGAGGGGTGGATCCCATGACCCACATGGTTCCCACTATAGGGGCGGTCTTCGCCGGGGCGGTATGGGGCGACCACTGTAGCCCCATATCGGATACGACGATAATGTCCTCCATGTTCAGCGGGGCGGACCACATGGATCACGTCAACACCCAGGCACCTTACGCCATGTTGGCGGCGGTTGGGGCCGGTGCCGGCTATGTCGGGGTCGCCATGGGGCTGGGTGCCCCTCTGTGTCTTCTTCTGGCCGTCACGGTGGCCCTGGTGTCCTTCCACGTGATATCCAGTCCCGTGGAGGATTACCGTCCGGAGCAGGCTTTCGCCCGATCGGTATCGACCGGTTCTGCCGATTGAGGATTAGGATGTATTATAGGGGTGGGGCGACCTGCCCCTTTCTATTTACGGTAGGGAGGTGATCCCGTTGAATTTCTGGAAGATGAACGGCAACGGGAACGATTTCGTGGTGATCGACAGGGACGGCATGGCCTACGGACAGCTGGTGGACCTGACCAGACGGGTCTGTCGTAGAAGGAGATCCATAGGAGCCGACGGGGTCTTGGTGGTTGAGCCGTCGGATAACAGCGATTTTAGGATGAGGGTGTTCAACTCGGACGGTTCGGAGGGCGAGATGTGCGGCAACGGTGCCCGCTGCATAGCCCGTTACGCCTTCGAGAGAGGGATAGCTCCTTTCGAGATGTCTTTCGAGACGATCGCAGGGATAATGAAGGCCAGAGTCGAGGGCAGCTTCGTCAACCTGGATATGGGCGAGGTCGATCTGGAAAAGGGATGGTTTGGTCGAAAGGTGCCTATGGATGGAGGAGAGGTGGAGGCGGATTTCCTGATCGTAGGGGTGCCTCACCTGGTGATCTATCTGGAGGACCCGGAAAAGGTCGACCGAGAGGACCTGATCCGATGGGGTAGGGCTCTCCGGGAGGATCGGGGGCTTTTCCCCGAGGGAACCAACGTGAACTTCGTCGGCCCTGTGGACCGGCGGTCTCTTAAGGTGTGGACCTACGAGAGAGGGGTGGAGGACCTGACCGATTCCTGCGGCACCGGTTCCTGCGCCTCTGCGGTGGCGGCGGTAAGACGGCTGGACCTGGAGTCGCCCGTGACGGTCTACAACCCCGGAGGGGTCAACATAGTGACGGCCAACTTCAGGGAGGATCTCTGCGATATAGTGCTGGGAGGCGAGACGGCCGTCGTCGCCAAGGGGACAATAGAGGAGGAGGCCTAGGCCTCCTCCTTTTCGTCTTTTTCTTCCTCCGAGGTATCGTCGCCCATCAGATCATCCAGGGATAGATCCAGCGAGATGTCGTGAAGTTTGTCCGCTACCTCTATGTTGTGAAGGAACAGCTTTTCCTCCGCCTGTCTTACCAGCTCGTTCTCTTCGGCCTCTCTTATGTCCGCCTGGAAGGTGACTGGGCAGTACTTGGTGGCTCCTGCCACCTCTTCGAAGACCTTCTTCTCCTTGCGCTCTTCTTTTTTGTCTTTTTCGTTTTGAGTCATCTCCGGAACACCCCCCCGATTTAAGTTCATCCTATAACAGAGAGCCCCGGCGGTCAACGCTTTCGTTACGTCGTCGTGCTATACTCGGGTCAGCACGATAGACATAAGGAGGGTGTGAAATGAGTAAAAAAACCGCTGTCGGACTTTCGTTAGCTGTTCTCGTGGTCGCGGCCGGATTTTTGCTGGCCGTGACAGACCTAGGCACGGGGGTCGTCAAGAGCCAGGCTACCAAGATACTCTCTCAGACTCTGGAGGCGAAGGTCTCCATGGGAGAGGTCTCGGGCAACCCGGTCAAGGGATACGATATCAGGAATTTGGATATCGTGAAGGACGGAGAGTACTCTTTAAAGGTCCCCTCTATAGAGATCAAGACCAATCTGATGGGTATTCTTGGAAAGGGGGCCCTGGTCAGGCGTCTTTCGCTGGTCGGACTGGATACCGATCCGGACCAGATTCAGGCATTGATCGACGGCCTTCCGAGGTCGGAGGGGAGCGAGCCATCTTCCATACCCGTGGAGATAGTCGAGCTCAAGGACTCCTCCTTGACTTTGCCAGGAGGGGATCTCGAGATATCCCTGCTATCCGCTGCCTTAAACCAGGGAGAGTTTCTGAACGTAGGGTTGAAACTCGATCTGTCCTATCTGGGACTTCCTGTGAAGGGCGATATATCCGCATTGTACGGAGGGTCGATGGCTACCATCGAATCCTCCAAGCTGTCGGTCGGTTCCGGCTCAGTGTCGGTGAAGGGCGATCTGCTGCCCGATCTGGCCGCCGACGGTACAGTCGACGGGCTTAAGCTGGAGGAGCTGGCCAAGCTGTGGCCTCCTCTGGCCGAAGGTGCCATGGAGGGATCGGCTTCCCTTGCCGTAAAGGCCGGAGGTTCTTTGACCGCTCCGGTACTGTCCGGAACCATGGGCTTCGACGGCAAGCTGGCCTCGGTCCCGGTCAAGGACTTGAAGGGTAACTGGAGCTATCAGGATATGTCCATTGAGGTCTCGTCTCTGAAGGCTGCCGTGGCGGGAGTCCCCCTCTCTGGAGGTTTTTCCGCTCTTTTCGGACCTGGCAAGCCCAAGGTAACACTCAAGTTGGACGCCTCCGATGCCGATCTTGGCAAGCTCAGGGGCACCTATTCTCAGATCCCCAAGGAAGTCTCGGGTGTGATCGATTCTATAGCGGTGGATCTCAGCGGCCCGGTAGACGGATTGAAGGGTACGATAAAGGCCCGAGCCGAGAGCCTTTCCCTCTGGGGCCAGTCCCTATCTCAGAGCTGGATCTCGGTTGTCATGGATTCCAAAGGGGTGGCCAAGCTGTCGTCAAAGACGGTTCTTCAGGGGCAGCCGGCCTATCTCGAGGGCACCGTTTCCTTCCTGGGCGATTCCCCTCAGGCCGACTTGCTTTTGAAGGCCAGAAAGGTCTCCACCAAGCTGGTGGCGGCCCTCTCCGGTGCGGATATACCGATGGAAGGGGATCTGGACCTGGACGTGACGGTCAAGGGACCTCTGTCCGGCCCCTCTATCAAGGGTAAGGTAAGCTCGCCCTCTTTGTCCGGATTCGGACAGACCATAGGAAAGCCTTCGGTCAGCTTCGCCCTGAAGGGATCCGACCTGGAGATCCCCTCCGCCAAGGCAGAGTGGTTCGGAGCTCCTATCACAGCTTCCGGTCTGGTCTCGACCGGGGGTAAGTCGCCTAAACTTTCCATGAAGGGGAAGCTGGGCGGTCTGGACCTCGCCAAGGTGGCTGCCGGATTCGACCTGCCCAGCGGCCTTCTATCCGGGTTGATCGACGGTTCGTTGAACCTCGACGGCCCTCTGGACGGCCTCGGGGTGGACCTGGCACTGTCTTCGGGAAAACTTTCCCTGGCGGGGGTGTCGGTGGAGAAGGTAGACCTAGGTCTTACCGGCGATTCGTCGGCTCTCAAGGTCTCCAGGGGGTCGGCGATGGTCTCCGGCGGCTCTGTTGAGGCGTCGGGCTCGATATCCCTGGTGGACGGTCCCGTTTTGGACTTGGCCCTGGAGGGTTCGAAGATAATGTTGGAGAAGGCCGTCGACCTGCCTCTCAAGGCAGCCGTTTCCGGTACCGTAAGGGCAAAGGGCCCCGCCGCCTCTCCGGAGGTGTCCATGGCTCTGTCCAGCCCCAAGGTCGTGGCCTGGGGCGTCGGAGTCGACGGGGTGTCGGCCTCTCTGGTCTATAAAGACGGCGTGGTGGACCTCAAGGAGGCTGTCGCCTCGGTTGGAGGAAGCCCTCTGTCCCTCAAGGGAAATATGAACGCCTCGGGGTCGGTGCCCAAGGGTAGTTTCGAGCTTTCCGGGCCGGACCTGGATCTCTCCAAGGCTACCAAGGACATCGTCGACGCCGACGCCTACGGAATAGGGGGCAAGCTGTCCGTGGTCTTCAAGGGAACCTTCGAGGGAGAGAAGGGCAGCGGATCGGGATACGTCAAGTCTCCTTCACTCACGGTCATGAACATGGCGATCAAGAACCTGAACTGTCCTCTCAAGCTGGCTGGGACCAAGCTGGATATTTCCGAGGCCACCGCCGATCTGTATGGCGGAAAGGTGAGCAGCTCGGGGTTGATCGACCTCGGCACGATGAAGTTTTCCAAGAAGGTTTCCCTGTCCGGAACCGACGTGGCTCCTCTCATAAAGGACTTCGCCGGTACCAAGGGAACGGTGACGGGAACGGCCAAGGCTAATTTTTCCGCATCAGGCGTTCTAAGTCCCTTCGCCATGAAGGGAGAGGGCACCCTTGACCTTGGCGGCGGCAGGCTGATAGGCTTCCCCATCGCCGATGTAGCGGCGTCGCTTCACGGTTCCGACGGCATCTCCTACGCCAAGGGGCACGGCGATTTTCGAGTGGTGGACACGGTGCTACACCTGGACAAGGGAACCCTGGTCACCGCCAGAGAGGGCGACCGGATATACAGGACCATGGCTGTGGTCGGGACGGTCGGTCCGGATAAGAAACTGAATCTGTCCTGCTCCGGAGAGGTCAACGTCAAGCTCCTCAACGCTGCTGTCGGAGCCGGTATCGGCGGTCTGGCCGGCGGCGGAGTCGGAACCCTGGCCGCAGTGGTAGGAGGGGTCTTAGGCGGAGCCCAGCAGGGCATCGCCAAGGACGACTTCAGGGATGTCTCCTTCCGAGTCGCCGGCACCATGGACTCTTCGTCCATAAAGGATCTCAAGGTAGGTCCCTCCAAGATAGCTCCGGAGAAGACCGAGGCCGCTCCTGCGGAGAAGGTACTCCCCTCGGTTCCTAAAGACGTCGTCTCCGGTGTCTCCGAGGACGTTCAGGAGCCCTCTCAGCCCAAGAAGCTGGAGGACCAGCTGAAGGAGGCCGTCGAGGAAGAGGCTGGGAAGCTGCTCCAGGGTATTCTGGGAGGCGGCAAGGACTGACGTCTTTCCGGTATCTTCGATCTTTAGAGGGGGGAGAGGGGGATCGCGCCTCTCTCCCCTTTTCCGTAGAGGTGTATAATTTCATCATCGCGACATATTTAAAACCATTGGGGTGAAAACCATGGACAGATCGGATCTTAGGGATTGCCGCAGGATAGTGGTAAAGGTGGGGACAAGCACGATCACCCATCCGACGGGAAAACTCAATCTTCTCCGGATGGAGCGTCTGGCAAGAGCCCTTTCGGACCTGCACAATCAGGGCAAGGACGTGCTTCTGATAAGCTCCGGTGCCGTAGGGGCCGGGGTGGGTCGGATGGGCCTCAGGGAGCGACCGTCGACCCTTCCCATGAAACAGGCCCTGGCGGCGGTAGGTCAGGCCTCTTTGATGCAGATGTACGAGAAGTTCTTCGGAGAGTACGGCCAGAACGTCGGACAGGTCCTTCTGACCCGTGACGCCTTCGACGATAGGCCTCGATATCTGAACGTCAGAAACACTCTGTGCGGGCTTCTGGAGCTGGGAGTCGTGCCGATAATAAACGAAAACGACACGGTGGCGGTGGACGAGATCAAGTTCGGCGACAACGATACCCTGTCCGCACTGGTCGCGGTGGTGGTTCAGGCCGATCTGCTGATAATACTGTCCGATATAGACGGCCTGTACGACCGTAATCCGAAGGAACATCCGGACGCCACCAGGCTGTCGGTGGTGGCCGATATCTCCGACGAGATCAGGGCCAACTCCACCGGCAGGGGATCCAGCTTCGCCAGCGGAGGGATGTACACTAAACTGGCCGCAGCGGACATAGCCCTTCCGGCGGGGATACCGATGGTGATAGCCAGCGGGGGAGAGGACAGGATCACCCGGAGGATACTGGAGGGGGAGGAGCTCGGCACTTTGTTCGTGCCCTACCAGACCGGCAGACACGCCAGAAAGCAGTGGATCGCCTCTGGGGCGAGGCCTCAGGGGGTTCTCGTCATAGACGACGGTGCCGTAGAAGCCCTTACAGAGGGAGGCGGAAGTCTTCTGCCCTCGGGGGTCATAGCGGTCAGAGGTGATTTCTCCAGGGGGCAGATCGTCTCCATCCAGGAGATAAAGGGAGACGAGATAGCCCGAGGGCTCTCCAACTACGACAGCTCAGAGATACTGGCTATATTGGGGCATCAGAGCGAGGAGATCGCAGATCTTCTGGGAGACAAGGATTTCGACGAGGTGGTCCACAGGGACAATCTCGCCGTTTTGTGAACGGCTTATTTTTGGAGGTATGAAAAGTGGAAAATAAATTAAAATCGATGGGACTCGCCGCTCGGGAGGCGGCTAGAAGCCTTGCCCTGGCTGGGAGGAAAGAGAAGGATCGAGCTCTGAGGGAGATGGCCTCGTCCATCCGTTCCCGCCGGGATTCCATCGTGGAGGCCAACGGCTTGGATCTGGAGGAGGGCCGGAAGGCCGGTCTGTCAGAGCCTCTTCTGGAGCGGCTGACCCTGGACGACGGGAGGATAGAGTCCATGGCGGCGGGGCTCGAGCAGATAGCGGTGTTGCCGGATCCGATAGGGTCCGGTCTTGGCAGCTATATAAACGAGGATGGCCTGGAGATATCCCGGGTCAGGGTTCCCCTCGGGGTCATAGGGATGATATACGAGTCCCGTCCCAACGTTACCGCCGACGCGGCGGGACTCTGCCTAAAGTCGGGAAACGCCGTGATACTGAGAGGTGGCAAGGAGGCACATCACTCCAACAGGGCCATTGCCGAAGCGATAGGAAAGGCCCTCGGGAATGTCGGTTTCCCCGCCGGAGCGGTACAGCTGTTGGACGATCCCGGCAGGGAGGCGACACAGGCCCTCATGGCGTTGGATTCTCTGGACGTCCTCATACCGAGGGGGGGAAAGGGTCTGAAGGCCGCGGTAAAACAGCACGCCAAAGTCCCGGTGATAATGACAGGCATGGGACTCTGCCATCTCTACGTGGATAGCTCGGCCGACGTGAACATGGCCGTCAGGATCGCGGTAAACGCCAAGGCTCAGAGGCCCTCGGTCTGCAACAGCATAGAGACCCTTCTGGTCCATTCCGACGTGGCGTCCCGGTTCCTACCTCCCCTGGTAAAGGCGATGGAAGAAGCGGGAGTGGAGCTTCGGGGCGACGATAGGGTCAGGAAGGTAGTGTCGATGAACCCCGCCGTAGATGACGACTGGGACACCGAATATCTGGCTCTGATCCTTTCGATCAAGATGGTCGATTCTCTGGACCAGGCTATGGATCACATCCACCTTCACGGCTCAGGGCACAGCGAGGCCATAGTGACCAGAGATTACGGCAATTCCAGAAGGTTCCTGGACGGAGTCGACGCCGCGGCGGTCTATGTCAACGCTTCCACCAGGTTCACCGACGGAGCGGTCTTCGGCCTGGGGGCTGAGATGGGCATAAGCACCCAGAAACTTCATGCCAGGGGCCCTATGGGGGTGGAACAGCTTACCACGGTCAAGTTCCGGGTCTCCGGATCGGGCCAGATAAGGTCGTAGGAAGGCTCTATGAGGATATCGGTCCTGTGCGGAGGAGACTCTCCGGAGAGGGACGTCTCTCTGGACAGCGGCAGAGAGGTAGCCGAGGGCTTGAAGGCCAAGGGCCATTCGGTCGAGCTGGTGGATCTGCCGTCTCCTGAGGCTCTGTTCTCCTTCCTGGCCGGCGATCGCCCCGACCTGTGTTTCGTGGCCCTTCACGGAGGATGGGGCGAGGACGGCAAGCTCCAGGCTGTGTTGGACATGGCGGGGGTTCCCTACACCGGTTCGGGGCCATCTGGCTGTGCCGTTGCTATGGACAAGACTCTCTCCAAAGGGGCCTTCGCGGCGGCGGGTCTCGACGTTCCATGGGGAGTGGCGGTCCATCCCGGCGAGGGATCCTCTCCTGTGGAGGCTCTCTCCAGATGGGGGACTTTGGTGGTGAAGCCCTGTTGCGGAGGCAGCACAGTGGCGACCTATATAGTCTCCGAAGAGGACGATCTGAGGAAGGCTCTTAGCTCCGCGTGGAAGCTCGAGAACAGGGCTCTAGTGGAGGCCTACGTGGCCGGAAGGGAACTGACCGTGACTGTGGTGGAGGACAGGGGTATCCCCAGGGCCTTCCCTATAGTGGAGATCCTTCCCGACGGCGAGTTCTACGATTACAGGGCCAAGTACGGCGGGGGCAGCCGTTACGTCTCTCCGGCGGATCTGGAGCCGTCGGTGGTGGACGTGGTCTCCCGGTCCGCCGAGATAGCCCACAGGGTCTCGGGGTGTTCCATCTACTCCAGGGTGGACATAAGGCTGGACGGCAAAAATCGTCCCTTCGTTTTGGAGGTAAACACCGTTCCCGGTATGACCTCCAA
Organism: Dethiosulfovibrio russensis; assembly: GCF_021568855.1. NCBI lineage: Bacteria > Thermotogati > Synergistota > Synergistia > Synergistales > Dethiosulfovibrionaceae > Dethiosulfovibrio > Dethiosulfovibrio russensis. The sequence goes on from NZ_JAKGUG010000010.1 coordinate 59,196, forward strand.
CAGCCTGGTTCCCAAGGCGGCCAGGGCGGGGGGATTTTCCTTTCCCGACCTGCTGGACCACATAGTGGAGGAGTCCATGGCGTCTTTTTCCAGTTGAATCGGAATAGCTTGTGAGCGACAGGGGAGCCTTGCGAAATGCAAGCGCTCCCCTGTCGCTTTGTTGTATATGGAGATCGATATGATATACTTGTATCGGAGTTTCGCTTCTTTCCGCTCGATTGTTGCCTCAACCTCCCTTTTCCTCGGGCTTTTATCAGTTAGTTGTTTCTATCTCGTCTTTTTCTACCGTCGAAAGTAAATCGAGTTCGCCCGAAATCGACTGTTTTTCCCTCGGAATCGAGGGGTTTAGGCTCTTTTATTGTATCGAAGATTGAAAATTCAGCACTTCACCCTGCGGGGATAACATATCAGAGGAGGGATGTCTCATGCTGTCCGACAGAGACAGAAAGCTTCTTTATCTTCACCGTCACGGTAGTTCCGTGCCTATACCTGCCAGGCTATGCCGTCTGGGCATGGAAGACTACGACGAGATAATGGCCTTGAATTCTAAGGTATACAGGGAGGTCGGCGACGAAGATATATATGCCTCGGAGAATTCCATAGAGAGAAACCTCTCCGGAGAGGGGTTCGCCCTCGGGGTCAAGGCCGGTGGCCTTTTGGTGGCATTGTGCGTCTTTTCCTGGGTATTGGAGGATATGTTCAAGGTGGTGGAGGGAACGTATCTGGACAGCTGGAGCCTGGAACAGTTCGCCATGAGGGATATAGTGGTGGTGGACAGTGATTTTCGTGGAAACGGGCTTCACCGGATGCTCATATCCGCATCGGGGTCTTTCATCCCTTCCAGCAGACGTTACGTCATATCCACCGTCTCTCCCAGAAACTGGGCTAGCTTGAAGAACGTTCTGGCAGAGGGATATTACGTCGTTTCCTGTAAGAAACTGTACGGAGGGCACACCAGGTTCGTTACCTGGCAGGATCTGGACGATCCTATGGTGATAGCCAGACCCCTCCACCTGAGGATTCCGGCGGAAGAGGTGGAGCACCACCGCAGGGTTCTCGCCATGGGAGCGGTTGGTTACGAACTGGACAGGGCCGGACCGGACGTGATTCTCCGTTACGGCAAGGGGATAAGGCGATCCATGATGGTATCCTCTTTTCTCGGAGATTCCTCTCTTCTGGGAGACGAGGACAGCCAGGTAAGCTGAAAAAAATCGGAGACCGATCGATCGGTCTCCGATTTTTTCTTTTTTAGGGAAGCCTTAGGTTGCTGATGATCTCTCTGATGAGCTGATCTCTGGCTACCAGGGTCTCCCGAAGGAGCTGGTCGGTGGACTTGTAGAGGGTCTTCATATCTTCGACTGCTTCTACGGCACCTGTGTTGGCCTTGGCGATAACGTCGAGGCGGCTCTCGATGTTGTCGAAGGTGGCCTTGACCTCGGCGAACTGGGCTTCCATCGCCTTGGCGGACTCCATCACGGCAGCCTGAGAGGCTATGGCGTCCTGTCTGGCGGCCGCGGTCTGATCCTCGAGACGATCGAGCCTGAGCATTATCCCGGAGAAAAGTCCCAGGAAGACCACTACTACGAAAATGAGAAGGCCGTATTTCTTAACCTTGCTCTCGCTCTTTTCCTCGCAGGAGTCGTAGTCGGAGTCGCAGCAGCAGCTGTCGAAATCCTGCTCTTCTTCCTCTGTGACGAACTCGTCCGCCTGAACGTCCATCTCGTCCTGTTCCTCTGCCTTGTTTGCCTTGATGTTGTCGTCTTCGTACATTATCCCATCTCCTTTTGCTGTCCGGCGGACAAACGCCGGAGATTTTTCTCCTGTCTGTCCATCGCTATCGACTTACGTCGAAAATAATAGCATAAATCCGGCCTCAAAGTCTTCCCTGAAAAGCATTATAGCAGGTTCCTCTTCACGATGTGACCCCGTTGACTTTCAGGTCACAAAAACCATACCATGAAATAGTAGAGTAGGGAAAGGAGGGAAGGTAATGAAAAAACTTATTCTGGTTCTTATATCGATCGTGCTCCTCTCGGTCTGCACGGCCGAGGCTCGCACGATCGAGGCGGAGGGGGAGGCGGCGGTTGTTGAGGGCAACGTCTCAGCTGCCAGAGAAGAGGCCAAGAGGCAGCTTTACAGAAACGCCCTGGAGAGGGCCATAGGTGCCAGGGTGGAGGGCATCACGGAGATGAAGGACTTTCAGGTGGTCAGGGACAGGGTTTTCTCCGGCTCCAGAGGGTTGGTCAAGAATCTGGAGATCTTGAAGGAGTGGCGTACCGAAGACGGAGTCCTGCACCTTAAGGGGCGCTGCGAGGTGGAGGAGACGGCTCTGGACGGGGTTCTCGGTCCGGCCGTGATAGATGCCCTCGGCAACCCCAGGGTGGTGATTCTGGTGGACGAGATGATAGGAGATGACCGTCCGTTTCTTTCCGCCGCCGAGGGAGAGGTCGAATCGGCCTTCCAGAGGGCGGGGTATCTCATGCTGGACAAGGGACAGCTGGACGCCATTGCCTCCAAGAGGGTGGAGGCGGCCAGGATAGCCGGGGACGAGGCGGAGCTGGCCGAGCTGGCTCGGGATTTCGACGCCGACGTCCTTATCTTCGGCAAGGGACAGTCGTCCTCCTTTACGGCCCAGAAGATGTCGGGTCAGACTATATACGGAGTCAGAACTCTTCTCAAGCTTAAGGCAGTGATAGCCCAGACCGGACAGAGCCTGGCCGTGGAGGTTCCGGAGGTAAGGTCCAAGGGGCTCAGCGAGAGGGACGGAGCCGTCAAGGGGCTCAAGGAAGCGGCGAAAAACGCCTCCTCCTCTCTGGTGAACGAGGTGGCCTATGCTCTGACCGGCGGGGGAAACGGCGTTCCCGGTCGCTCGATCAGGGTTTCGGTGGAGGGAATGGACTTCGGGTCCGTCAGGGATCTGGAGGCGGCCCTAAGGGAGTCTCCAGGAGTGGTCGGAGTCTATCGTCGGTCCTTCCGTTCCGGCAGGCTGGAGCTCGATGTCACCGTGGACGGAACGGCGGACGACGTGGCTGTGATACTGGACGGCAAAGGTCTCGAGGTGGTCGATCTGACCGCCTCTACTGTGGGAGCGAGGCGATCGAGATGAGACGGGTCCCGTTTCTTGCCGTCTTTTTTGTCCTGGCGGTCGGCTCGGTCTGTCCAGCATCTCCGTCGATTCCGGAACTCTGGATGGCCCACGGAATGGTCCAAGGAATCCAGACTTTTCGCTACGGGGAGGTCGATTGGGAGAGTGAGCTGGCCTACGTGGCCGGAGAGTCCTCCTTGCCCGAGAGGGGAACTCCCTCGGAGGTCTTGCGGTGTCGCAGAGCCGCCAGGGTGTCCCTCTTTCTCAACTGCTATCTTCTGTCCCACGAGTTGACAGGAAAGGAGCCCTCCGATAATTCGGAGATCGACGGAGGGCTCTTCGAGGACGTTACGGTTCTAGGCGGAGAGAGGGACGGCCGTTACGTTGTGGGGGCATGGATCCCTCTGGGTCGTATCGTGGCCCTCTCGGAGCGCTAGTTTCCTGCGGGCAGGGAGAACCGTAGCTCCAGGCCGTCGCCTTTCGGGCGAATGGTAGCCTCGTCGGGGCTCAGCTCGTCCAGCTCTATGGCGTCCAGGACCGACTTGAGGGTCTGTCTGGTGGCTTCGTCGAAGGCGTCAAGATGGCCTTTCATCTTGTCGCCCAGCTCTTCGAGCTCCTTTGGCAGTTTTATCGACGGTTTCTCTCGTTCCTCTCCGGTTGCCAGGTCGTCGGAGGGATCATGATCGGGAAGGTCCACCGGAACCCTTTCGGTGGACCCCATCCCGCCTATGCTGTAGGATTCCACCTTCGGCTTCTGGGGCCTCGTGCGGGGTTTGGGATCGGGGGTCTCCACCGGTGATGCGATTAACTCCTCCGCAGCGTCGCCGGATACGTAGCCCGGAGCTGAGATAGATATATCGGTTTTATCGTCTTTATCGTCGCCCCTTCTTCCCATGAGACCGGCCAAGGTCCCAAGGATCAGGGATATCAACAGCAATATCAGGGCCACAAGGCCGGAAAAGCCTCTTCTCTTCATCGAACGTCCCCCTTCTCGACCGAGATCGGTCGCTTCGGATATCCCAGCATAATCCAGAGTTCCTATCTCCACAAGTGCCGCAGGATGTATTATAGAGCCTGTCGTAATGGCTGAAATCAGAAGACGAGTTCGGAGGCGTTAACATGGAAGATCTTTATAGATCGGCCGTCCTGGAGGGATTGGAGGAGGCTAAACGATCCCTTCCCGGCGACGACCCGATGAAAAAAGCCTGGAGGGTCGCCCTCTCCAGGATGATAGACGACATGGCTTTGGAAATCCCGGATAGAGAGGGTGCTATAAGGCTGGCTCCTCTGGAGATGGACCCGGGAGATACCCCCTATCTATACGGATTCGACCGGGTTCGGAGTGCCGCATCGGTGTTCATAGGAGCCCTGTTGGGATGGTTTGTCGTCTCCCCTGCCCTGACCTCCCTGGGAATGACAGGGGACTTCCCCCTGTTTCTGGGTACGGCCCTCGGGGCCACAGGGCTGTCCTTCTTCCGTAGAAAGATCGAGTCGGTCGACCTGAAGGAAATCGAGCGGCGGCTCGAGACCATGCTGTCCGTCGCAAGGGAGAGGATCGAAAGGGCGGTGGAGGACGGGGAAGAGGATTCAAGGAGGGTTTCGGACGACCTCTGGATAGGAAGGGCCCTGGCCGATCTGAGGGCTGTCCCCAGGGATCAGCTGGAGACGGCGGTGGAGGCTCTGCTGATAGAGGGGGAGAACCGGGGATACGGAGGTCCGTCGACTTACCGCCCCGGAGCCGATTCTCCTGCCCCTTCGACCACGGTGTGGAGTTCCGAGTTATCCGAGACCTACGAGAGCTTCGGACACTACGAGGACGGCACACCTGTGACGGTGGAGAGAGCTCCGGTCTTCAGGGACGGATCTCTGGTCGTCAAGGGCCTGGTGCGACGGAGGTCGTCGAGATGACCAAGCCGGTTCTGGCCGTCGATTTCGGCACATCCAACTCCTATTTCTGCAAGTGTCCTTCTGACGAGCTTCTGCCCTCCCCTGTCGACTTCATAGCGGACCGTACCGGGATGGACACGGTGGTGCTTTACCGAGAGGGAAGATCCCCCCTTGTGGGGTCCATGGCCCTCAACACCTGGGGAGAGGCCACCGAGGAGGAGAGACGGTCTCTTAAACTGATAACCCGCTTCAAGCCCGAGATAGATCGTGACAGTGAGAGCTACAGGGCCGCCGTTGCCTTTCTGTCCTCCGTGAGGGAGGAGGCCGAGGTCCGGCACATCCCCTTCGATCCCCGCTCCAGAGAGGTCTATTTCGGAGTTCCCTGTCAAGCCGGCGGGAACTACCTCGACTCTCTGACCTCCGCCGCCTTCGAGGCCGGTTACGGTAGGGTGAAGACCCTGGAGGAGCCTATCGGGGCTCTGCTTTACCACATTTCCCAGAGGGATATGGCGCCGTCGGAGGCCATGGGACGGGTGCTGGTACTGGACTTCGGAGGAGGCACCTGCGATCTGGCCTCCCTGGAGGGGTTGTCGGTTCGGTCGTCCTGGGGAGACTGGTCCCTGGGAGGACGGCTTTTCGACGACCTGTTCTTTCGGATTCTTTGCGAGAGAAATCCCGGTCTGGAGGAGAGTATGGACGAGGGAACGTCCTACTTCGTCCACTGGTATTGGAGCAGGATCCTAAAGGAGAGCTTTTCCACGACCATGGCCCGGGACAGGTCGGTGCTGTGGAGCGGTACCGCCGGAGTCTACGGCGGCATTCGACGGCTGGGATGGGACGAGTTCATTGAGAGGATCTCCGATTATCGTCCCACCGAGGACATGATCCGTTCAATAGGAGGAGATTGTCCCGGTTCGGACGGTCCGGAAAACCTGGTGACTCGACTGGAAAACCTTGTCCTGGGTTGCGACGGAGCGGACTCGGTCATATTGGCGGGGGGAAGCAGTCTCTGGCCCTTCGTGTCGGACCTCGTGCAGAGGATTATGCCCGAGGCCAGGCTGATAAGGAGCGATCAGCCCTACGGGGTAGTCTCCCGGGGTCTGGCTCTGTTCCCGGCTCTGAAGAACAAAAACGGCCGAACCCTGTCGTCGCTTCGGAGAGATATGCATCGTTTCGTGGAGGAGATCCGGACCGACGTGATCGATCCTGTGCTGGAGGACACGGTGGACCGTGCATCCTACGATGTGGCGTCTCTTCTGATCGGGGAGGCGGTAATCCCCGCCCTGGAGGCTTTTCGCAGAGACGGAGGGAAGATCTCCGCCTTCGAAAAGAGGGTGACCTCCGCCATGGAGGACAGAAAGGACTCGGTCGACCGTAAGGTGACGGAACATCTCAGATCGGCCTCGGAGAAGATCCCCGTCATGGTGCTGGAAAAACTGGCCCTCTGGTTCAGGAAAAACGGAGTACGGTCCATGCCGAGACATCTGGAACTCGCCCTCGGAGAGGAGGGGCCGGATATTCTGTCCGCCCTGGACATGAGCGGTATATCCCCCGTGGCAAGACTGTCCTCCGGAATGGACAGGGTCGCAGCTGTCCTGGCAGGAGCAGTGGTCGCCTCTATCTGTGGCGGAGGGGGAATGGCCCTCATAGCCTCGGGCCTGCCCGGACTGCTTCTGGGCGGAGTCATAGGTCTCGGCGGTTATGCGTTGGGTCGAGAGAGGATAAGGAAAGGGTTTAGGGACGTATCCATACCGAAGATGATGGCACGCGCTGTCGTCTCGGAAGGTACGGTGGAGAAGGCCGTCGCTAAGTCTAAAAAGGCCATCTCCGACGGCCTTCAAGACGGGATTAGGAGAGAATGGGCCGCTATTGAGCCGGAGCTAATGGCCTCGGTGGAGGAGATGGTACGAAAGGAGATAGCGGCTTTGTCAATGCTGAATCAACTGGAAGGAGGAGTCTCCCGTGAAGACTAGAGCGGTTTCACCGGAAAGAGCGTCTCGGACTGTAGTGTGGGTGATCTTGACTGTGATCTTATCGACCCTGGTGTTGTCTCCCGCCGCGGAGTCCTACAGCTGGGTCTTCCGAGGCAGTCCGGCCTGGAACTACATGGAAAAACATCGATCCAGACGCTACGCCAAGGCCAGGGTGTCGGTCATGACCTCCTATTTCAAGGCGAAAAACCCCGGCATCAGTACCAAGTCAGCCAGGATCTATGCGTCTTTGGTGGAGGCCATATCCAGAAAATACGGGGTGGATCCCTTTCTGGTCTCGTCGATCATAGTGAAGGAATCCACCGTAAAGGTGAGGGCCAAAAGCGGTAAGGCCTACGGTCTGATGCAGATAAACTGGAAGGCCAACAGAAAATGGATTCCCAGGGTATTCCCCACGATAAAATCCGCCTCGAAGCTGCTCCATTCCAGGCCGAATATATACGTCGGCTGCTATATGTTGAGGGATGCCCTCAAAAGGGGAGGAAACGTGGACAAGGCCCTAGATATCTACAGGGGTAGAAGCATCGCCTCCTACCGCACCAAGATACACCGATATTATTCCGACCAGGTGGATATGTTGCGCAAAAAACTTTGATGTTGACAGGAAGATGGTGATGTCATAATATTCAAGTGGTCAGACCTCTGACATCTGTCATCTGTCCTTTGATCGAAAGGAGATCTTTCATGTTCGAGAAAATTCCCCGTAACAATATTCCGGAGATCATAGTCGATGAGATCCAGCAGAGTCTTCTGAGAGGCGACTTCAAGCCGGGGGAGCAGCTTCCGTCGGAACGGGCTTTGGCCCAGATGTTCTCCGTGAGCCGTTCTTCCGTGAGAGAGGCGATGAAAGCCCTTCAGTACATGGGATTGGTCGAGATCAAGGTAGGAGAGGGATGTTTCGTCAGGGACCCCGCCCACGCTCTGGCCGATTCTTTTCGGTATGCCTGCCTTCTCAGAAAGTTCTCCGTGAGGGAGTCCATAGAGGCCAGGGAGATACTTGAAGCCGAGACCGCAAGGCTGGCGGCGGTAAGGGCCACCGATCGAGACAAGGAGAAAATAGTCGAGGTCTTCGAGGCCGGACTGATGTGCAAGGGCGATTTCGATTGCTTCCTCCAGAAGGACTTCGATCTCCATATGTCGGTAGCCGAGGCCACCCACAACGGGATGTTGGTCCAGATGATACAGACCATAAAGGGAACCCTGTCGGAGTACAGCCACGACGTTCTGACCTGGCCGGGTCAGGTGGACGTAACCATAGGGTGTCACAGGAAGATAGTGCAGGCCATATTGGATGGAGATCCTGAGCAGGCTATGAACAGGATGATCTACCATCTGGAGAACACTAAAGAGACGGCGAACATGGTTTTGGCCTCTCGTCTGGGCGATGATGTGAACTCGTCCGGCGAAGAGGACGACGAAGATCGACAGGGGTGAAGCTATGGAAGAGATCAAGGAGGAATTCTTTTCGTTTCCCTATCACAGGGGAACCATCACGGCGTCTGTGCCTGGGGAAAGGGTAGCGGCGGTCCTTACTCCGAAGGGTTTAACGGAGGGGGACGGGGAACAGAGGGATCTCGTCAAAGAGGCGCTGGATAACCCGATAGGTTCGGCCAGTTTGAGTCGATTGGCCGAGGGCAAGAGGAAGGTTGTCGTCATCACCAGCGACCATACCAGGGCGGTCCCCAGCTCGATAACCATGCCTCTGTTGCTGAAGGAGATTCGCTCCGGCAACTCCGAGGCAGAGGTCACGATTCTGATAGCGACGGGACTTCACAGGGAGACTTCCTCGGACGAGCTGCTCGACCGGTTCGGAAGGGAGATCTTCCAGCGGGAGAGAATAGTGGTCCACAACGTGGAGAGAGAGGACGACATGGTCTTCATCGGCGATCTGCCCTCGGGGAAGGGGTGCTCTCTCAATCGTCTGGCCGTTGAGGCCGATCTTCTCGTCACGGAGGGGTTCATAGAGCCCCATTTCTTCGCCGGTTTCTCCGGCGGAAGGAAAAGCGTACTTCCCGGAGTCGCCTCCAGGGAGACGGTCAACGCCAACCATTCTGCATCGGCCATAGCCCATCCTCTCTCCAAAACGGGGGTGCTGGAGGGGAACCCCATTCACGAGGATATGCTGGCGGCGGCTCGCCTCGCCAGGGTGGATTTCATACTGAACGTCGTCCTGGACGAGGAGAAGAGGATAGTCGGGGCTTTCGCCGGAGATCTGGACGAGGCCCATAGGTCCGGATGCGCCATGGTCTCCTCCGTCGCAGGAGTGGAAAAGGTCGTCTCGGATATAGTAATGACCTCCAATGGAGGCTATCCTCTCGACCAGAATCTATATCAGGCTCCTAAGGCCATCTCCACCGCCGCCGAGTGCGTTCGGCCCGGCGGGGCCATCGTGATCGCAGCGGCGTGTCACGACGGTTTCGGAGGTGCCAACTTCGAAAAGCTCATGAGGATCGGCGATCCCAGGCGAATAGAGGAGTATCTGCTGTCCCTTTCGGACGAGGATACCATTCCTGAACAGTGGAGCGCCCAGATTCTCAGCAAGGTCATGTCTAAGGCGACGGTGATCCTGGTGAGCGAGCTGGATCCCGGCGACGTCAGATCGGTGGGGTTGGTTCCGGCTTCGGATATGGCCGAGGGGCTGTCCCTGGCGGAGGGGATAGTCGGCAAAAACGCATCCATAACGGTGATACCGGACGGTGTGGCCGTGATAGTAGAGGGAGGAATGGATAGATGATAGAGGTGAAGGGCCTTCAGAACCACGAGGCCGACAACGTCGCGACCCTTTTCGGGGCTGGGGTAAAGCCCGGAGACGACGTCGAGGTGTCCGATCCCACAGGGGATAAGACGGTGTATCGCGTTTTGAACCAGGTACCTTTCGGTCACAAGATCGCGATAACGAAGATCGCCGAGGGGGAACAGGTGACCAAGTACGGCGAGGAGATAGGAGTGGCTACCTGCGAGATCGCGGCGGGAGAACACGTGCACGTCCACAACGTGGACAGCATAAGAGGCCGTGGAGACTGGGCCGATAACGAGGGGGATAAACGATGAAGTTTCACGGTTACGTCCGTCCCGACGGGTCGGTAGGTGTCAGAAACTACGTGGCGGTGATTCCGTCGGTCGTATGTGCCAACGAGGTGGCCGAGGATATCTGTCGTCAGACCATGGGGACTCAGGCGGTGCTTCACCATCAGGGATGCTGTCAGACCCCTCCCGATCTCGAGAGGATCACAGAAGCCCTGATAGGTCTCGGCAAGAATCCGAACGCCGGAGCGGTCCTGATAGTAAGCCTGGGTTGCGAGGGAGTGGACACGGACAGGATGGAGGCCGAGATAAGGGCCACGGGGAAACCCGTCGAGAGGGTCAATATCCAGGAGATAGGCGGCATGAGCAAGGCTATCCAGAGGGGGATAGATCTGGCTCAGAAGCTATATATAGAGATCTCCGGGATACAGAGGGTCGAGGTTCCCATCAGCTCTCTTACGATGGGTATCAAGTGCGGTGCCTCCGATACCACCTCGGGGGTGGCGTCCAACCCGGCAATAGGATACATCACAGATAGGCTCGTGGATGAAGGCGGTACTGTGGTCTTTGGCGAGACGACCGAATTCATCGGAGCCGAACATATCCTCCAGCGCAGGGCGCGCACTCCCGAGGTAGCTAGCGATATCAAACGTATTGTAGACGAAATGGAAGCCCGTGCCAAGGCCGTGGGCGTGGATATGAGAAGGGGGCAGCCCACTCCGGGCAACATAGAGGGAGGCCTTTCCACCATAGAGGAGAAATCTCTGGGCGCCATAGTGAAGTCCGGAACCAGGACCATAGAGGGGGTTCTTCCCTATACGGGAATTCCGTCCCATAAGGGACTTTGGATAAAGGACACTCCCGGCAGGGAGATAGAGGTTCTCACTGCCATGGCGGTAGCAGGGGCATCCATCATCTGCTTCTCCACCGGTAGGGGCGCTCCTCAGGGCTTCCCTCTGGTTCCGGTGGTCAAGATATGCGGTAACCCTATAACCTTCGAGCGTATGAACAACGATATGGACGTCAATGCCGGAAAAATCGTCACAGGAGAAAGCTCTCTCGAAGAGGTCGGTCAGGAGGCGCTGGGAAAACTTCTCCGCGTCGCCGACGGAGAGAGCTCCAAAGGGGAGGCCATCCGCTACACCAGGTCTTTGGATATCTACTGTCTCGGCCCTGTGATCTGATCGTCGGATCGGCGTATCGTTTTAGAAGGGGGAAAAGATCGCCATGACGTCCTGTATAGCCTTGGGAGTGGGTATCTTCCTGCTCCTGTACATGATAATAAAGACCAAGATCCACGCGTTTCCCGCTCTGATAGTGACATCCATCGCGGTAGGCCTGATGTGCGGCCTGTCCATTCCGGATACGATCAAAGCCGTCTCCGGAGGATTCGGCGGTACCCTGGGCAGCATAGGTATCATAATAGGCTTCGGCTGCATCATGGGAAAACTTCTGGAGGACAGCGGAGCGGCCAAGAAGATGGCCGTCTCCATCCTCAAGATCGTGGGCATCAAGAGGGCCGACGTAGTGGTAGGCCTCACCGGCCTTCTAGTATCCATCCCGGTGTTCTGCGATTCCGGGTTCGTCATCCTGTCCCAGTTGGCCAAGGAGTTCTCCAGGATTACCAGGAGATCCATGGTGGGATTGGGCGGAATATTGGGCATGGGGCTCTACATCACCCATTTTCTGGTGCCTCCGACGCCGGGTCCTTTGGCAGTCGCCGGATTCTTCAACGTCGACATAGGTAAGATGATCCTGGGGGGAATCTCCCTGTCGGTGGTGCTCTTCGCCGTGTCTGTGGTTTACTTCCGTTTCGTAGGAAGAAGGCACCCCGAGCTGATCCTCGATCCGGATTACACCGGACTGGACGAGAGCACCGCGGCCAAGCTCAAGGTTCTGGTCGAAAAGTACTCTCAGGGCAAGCCAATAGAGGACTGCGAGTTTCTCGAGACGATGGACTCGGACGCCCTTCCCGGGGTGGTGGCATCCTTTGCCCCCATAGCGGTTCCCATAATGCTCATCCTTATGGACACCATATGCAAGGCGGTGGGGGTTGGCGAGTGCAAGGCCCTATCGGTGGTGCATCTAGTGGGACATCCCATAGTGGCTGTCTTCATAGGAGTGCTGCTCAGTGTCTACGGTCTCAACCGCACCACATCCAGAAAGGACTGCATCGCCCATATGCAGGGAGCCATGGCCGATGCGGGGTTGATTCTTCTGGTGACAGGTGCAGGAGGAGCTCTGGGCAACGTCATAAGGGTGACCGGAGTCGGAAACGTCATAGCCCAGTCCATCCTGGGTCTGGATATACCGGTCATACTGGTTCCGTTGCTCATGGGAGCGATGATAAGGATACCTCAGGGATCGGGCACGGTGGCGATGATAACCGGAGGCTCCATCTTGGCCCCGATGCTGCCGACCTTGGGGATCGATCCTCTGATAGCGGCGCTGGCTCTGTGCACTACCTCCATGTTCGTGTCCTATCCCAACGACAGTTACTTCTGGGTGGTCACCAACTTTTCCGGTATGGACGTGGAGACCAGCCTAAAGACCTGGACTCCTGCGACGGCACTTATACCTGTGACCGGCGGAGTGGTTCTGGCTCTGGTCAACGCTTTTTTCTTCTAGTTAAAATAGCTTCGGATGTACACCCCCGGTGCCAGACTGTACAATGTCTGTGCCGGGGGTTCTTTTTTCGGCATAAAAGCATCGAAAGGGGTTATTCGCCATGATTTCCCGAGAGAAGAGACACAACGAAGTGTGGTTTACCGAGGAGTCCACCAAGCATCTGCGCCTGTCCCTGAGGGTGACGGAAGAGCTAGTTCGGAAGGAGACTCCCTATCAATCCCTGCTGGCACTGGAGACCGCCGAGTACGGCCGTATGCTGGTCCTGGACGGGGCAATTCAGGTGACGGAGAAGGACGAGTTCTGCTATCACGAGATGATGGCCCACGTGGCCCTCTGTTCCCATCCGAACCCTAAAAAGGTCCTCATCGTCGGAGGGGGAGACGGTGGCTCACTCAGAGAGGCGGTAAAACACGAGTCGGTTGAAAAGGCTGTTCTGGTGGACATAGACGAGGAGGTAATAAACACCTCCAGGGAATTCTTCCCGACCTTGAGCTGTGCCATGGACGATCCCAAGGCGGAGATAAAGCCTATGGACGCCATGGTCTACATGAAGGACCACCGAGGAGAGTTCGACGTGATAATAGTCGACGCCACCGATCCGGTGGACATGGCGGCAGGACTCTTCCAGTCTCCCTTCTACAGGGACGTATGGGACGCCCTGTCCGACGACGGTTTCATGGTGACCCACATAGAGTCGCCCTTCACCGACGCCGCCATAATGGTCCCGGCCTATCGTGCCATGAAGGAGGTCTTCCCTTCGGTGCATCCCTATCTGGGATTCATGCCTACCTATCCCTCTGGAATGTGGGTATATGCCATAGGCTCCAAGAGGCACGATCCCTCGAAGCCGCTGAGGGAAGCCCCCGAAGGGCTCAAGTACTACACCTCCGACGTCCATAAGGGGTCCTTCGCTCTTCCCCCCTTTCTGGTCGAGATGTTGGAAAAGGGAGAAAAAGTGGAAAGCCATTACTGAGATTCGATTTTCTTTACCTATCCGTTACTAAAGACACGGTCGAGGAACGTCGCTGTCCCTTTGAGAGTTCCATCCCCTAATGTAAAATGAGATCATAGTAGTTGTTCCTTGGGAGGGTTTTAGGGGAACATTTCTTCGAAAAGGGGTGGCGAGCATGAGAAGGTGGGGGTTGAAGACCAAGCTTCTAGTGGTGATATTGTCGGTGTCTTTTGTCGCTTTCACCACCGCGGTCGGGGTGTTGACCTATCGGGCCAGAACCATGGCCCTCGGGAACGCCTATAGTCTTGGGGAGGAAACGGCTCAGAGATATGGGGTTCAGGTCTCCGAGTATCTCGGCAGGGCCCTGACCCATGCCAGGGACCTGTCGGTACAGTTTTCCATGATGGTCGATCGGGAAAGGTCCGACAGGGATGCCGGTGTGGACCTCCTTAGGACGACCTTGGAGTCCAATCCCCAGCTCTTCGGAGCCTGGGCAGTCTTCGAGCCTAACGTCTTCGACGGCAGGGACTCGGAGTTCGTCGGTTCCGAGGGACACGACGATACCGGACGCTATATCCCCTATCTGGTGCGTTCCGGCGGCGATATACTGCACGATCCCTGCGTGGGTTATGAGACTGCCGAGTATTATCAATTGCCTCTGACGTCTGGAAAGGTAGTCATAGCAGATCCGGCCGAATGGGAGGTGGGGGGCAAGATGGTCATGATGACATCTCTCTGCGTTCCGGTTAAGCTGGGTGGAAAGGTCATAGGAGTGGTCGGGGTGGACATATCCATGGACACCTTCCAGAAGGTCTTCTCCGAAATAAAACCCTTCGTGACCGGATATGCCGGGCTGCTTTCCGACAAGGGAACCTATGTGGCCTATCCCAAGAAAGATCTGGTTGGCACCACCGTATCGGACGGAGAGGCCCTCTCTGCCATCCGAGACGGAAAGAACTTCAATCGTTCGGTCGTGTCCGACGTCTCAGGAGTGGACATATACGAGACCTTCCAGCCCGTGGATGTGGACAGATACGGATCGCCCTGGTCGGTGCAGATCGCCTTGCCCTACGACATGATATATCAGGAGGCGGACTCTATAATGACCATGGGAATCATGGTCGGAGTAGCGGCCCTGGCGGTGCTGGCCGGAGTAGTCCTGTTCTTCGTGAGCAGAATGGTACGTCCTATAAAGGCGGCCTCTCTCTTGGCGAGCAGGGCAAAGGACGGCGACCTCACTATAACCAGGGACGAGTTCCAGACCTCCTCCGGCGACGAGGTGGGCCGTATGGCCGACTCACTCTCCGAGATGGTCGAGGGGCTTCGAGACATAGTCGGCTCGGTGGTCGAGGAGGCCCAGTCGGTCTCCGACAGGTCCACCAGTCTGGCTGCCCTCTCCGAGGAGGCCAACGCCTCCATGGAGGAGATCCGTTCGTCCGTCGAGAAGGTAGCCTCTTTGGCTGAGAGCAACTCGGCGGCTTTGCAGGAAAGCGGTGCCTCCGTTCAGGAGGTGGCAGACAGTGCACAGATGTCTGCCTCGTCTGCCACGGAGG
Organism: Dethiosulfovibrio russensis; assembly: GCF_021568855.1. Lineage (NCBI taxonomy): Bacteria > Thermotogati > Synergistota > Synergistia > Synergistales > Dethiosulfovibrionaceae > Dethiosulfovibrio > Dethiosulfovibrio russensis. Next base: position 74,316 of record NZ_JAKGUG010000010.1, read on the forward strand.
GAGCCGAGGCATCTCAGAGAAGCGCCGAGGAGACCCAAAAAGCGGTGGGCAAGGTGGAGGAAACCATCCACAAGATGGAGGAAGCCGGCGAGGTGTCCAGGGAAAGCATAGGGCGTATAAGGGACCTGGCAGGATCGGTGGATTCCATCAGCGGCTTCGTAGGGGACATCACCAGGATAGCGGATCAGACTAACCTGTTGGCCCTTAACGCCGCTATAGAGGCCGCCCGGGCCGGAGAGGCCGGCCGGGGATTTGCCGTGGTCGCCGAGGAGGTTCGCAAGCTGGCGGAGGAATCGGCCCTGTCGGCCGACAAGGTTGCCAAGATAATAGTTGAGCTTGAGGAACACTCGGGAGAGTCAATAGACGCCACCGAGAGGACCGGCTCGATTCTCTCAGAGGCGGTCGAATCCGCCAAGGGGGCCCAGGAGGAGTTGAACCGGTCTTTGGAGATGACCAGAGAGGTTAACGAGGCTATACAGAACATCGCGGCAGTCGCTCAGGAACAGGCCGCCTCGTCGGAGGAGATGACCTCCTCGATAGATCAGGTCACCAACGCCAACTTCGATACCGTTCGCATGATGGAGGCCATAAGAGGGGCCTCGGAGGAGACCGCCAAGGCCTCCGAGGGGGTCTCGTTGGAGGCTCAGGCCATGGCCGAAGGGGCCTCCTCCATGATGTCGCTGGTGAAACGGTTCAAGCTGAAGAAAGAGGGCAGAGGTTTGGCCCGACTCTGATCGGAAACTCAGACCGAGGGAGGGGGATCAGCCCCCTCCCTCGGCCTTTTTTTTTAGAAAGTTTTCGTGATATCATGACTAATAGGGGGGGATTTACGTGGGTAGGGTCATACGCTTGGTCTTCGCGGCTGCCGTGTGGTGTGTCTTTTTCAACTGCTCCGTCGTCTATTCCGAGAACCTCAACGGTTTGTCGCACCTAGAGTCCTCCGTGTTCCTTTCGGAAGAAGAAAGAGAATATCTCAAAGATCGAGGCCCTATCCGTTTTTCCGTGGACCCTTCCTGGGCTCCCTATGAATGGATAGACGAGTCCGGCGAATATCGGGGCGTCGGATCGGATTACGTAAAGCTTCTCTCCGGAAAGTTGGGGGTCGCCATGGAGCTGGTTCCCACTAGCTCTTGGGAGGAGACCCTGGAGTTCGTCAAGGCCGGTAGCTCCGACGTGGTCCCTTTGCTTAACAGGACCGAGGATCGAGAGAAGTACCTGGGTTTTTCCTCTCCGTACGTCATAAACCCAGCCGTGATAGTGACAAGGGGTGACGTTTCGGATTTGGCAGGTTTCATGGATTTGGCCGGAAAGACCGTTGCGGTTGTGAAGGGTTACAACGTAGAGGATATCCTTCGAGAGAGATATCCCGATCTCTCCATCGTGCCGGTGGCTAACAACCGAGAAGGGCTCCGTATGGTGGCCAGCGGGGAGGTCTTTTCCGCCTCCGCTCCTCTCCTCGTGGCGTCTCTGGTGATAGAGGAAGAGGGGCTGACGACGCTGAAGCTCTGGGGTCACGACGATTTCGAACACAGGCTTCGGATGGGCATAAGGAAGGACGACCCTATTCTGCTTGGTATAATGCAGAAGGCTGTTCTTTCCTTGAATCTGAAGGAAAGCTCCAGGATCTTTGACCGCTGGAACCCTCTGGCTTCAAAGGGAATAGACCAAGGTCTCTTTTGGTCCATAGTGGTCCTGCTTATAGTCCTGATAGCTTCGGCTTCCGGGGTAGCCTATCGGTTCGTCCGTAAAAACGATCAGTTGAGGGCTCTCAACCGAGAGCTGGCAAAGGCCAAGGCAGCCTTGGAGGAGGGTAACAGGCGACTGGAGCTGCTTTCCAAGATGGATCACCTGACCGGAATAGCCAATCGCTTCGGCATAGAGGAGTTCTTGAACAGGGCGGTTCACAAGGCCAGACGGGGAACCCCTTTTTGCGTCGCCATAGGAGATGTAGACCACTTCAAGAGGGTCAACGACGACTACGGTCATCAGGTCGGAGACAGGGTGTTGGTCAGGTTGGCCGAAATCCTCGTCGATGCAGTTAGGGCTGTGGATCTCGTTGGACGTTGGGGTGGGGAAGAGTTCATAATAGTCTTCGACGATATGGTCGAGCGGGACCTTTTTCCCGTCACCGATAGGATTCGTCGAGTTATATCGGAGAGCGATTTCGGCCTGGGCCGACCTCTGACAGTCAGTTTCGGAGGGGCCGCCTTCCCTGCCGAGGGTGACCTCAGCCTCAACGATCTGCTGAGAACCGCCGACGACGCCCTTTACAGGGCCAAGGAAGACGGCCGCAACAGGGTCGCGATAGAGACTCCCATCGTGGTCGAAAAGGACGACCCTGTTCCTTAGGACTCTCTGGCCTTTTTCGCTCTCTCAGTGGCCGAGTCGATCAGCTCGTAACGGTTCACGATCGCCCTCTCGCAGGTGGCGTGGAATACCTCTCCGATCGAGTCGGTCACCTTCATGGAGAACGCCAGCCTGTTCCCCTTTATCTCATCCAGCTTCAGCAAATACCTGAGCCCCGTGCCCAACATGGCTGTCTCGTCGTGTCTAACGCTGTAGCTGAGCCCGACTGTGATGAATCCCTCCGGCAGCCTGCCCTCCACCATCTCGGTGGACATGCGTACCATTTGCTCTATGCAGGCGGTGGTGGACAGCAGTTGGTTCAGATGAACCGAGAAATTTCCCACCGTGTCGTCTACCTGGACGGTCCTGTTGGCCTCCAGGGTCTCTCCCTCTTGAAAAAGCTCTCTTACGTCGAGCATGGCTTACACTCTCCTTTGTGAGGATCTGTTTTTAAGACTTGGTCCTAATATGTTTCCATTCTAGCACCTTCATCTGTCCGTATCAACGGTTTTAGGTTAGGTAAAAGGACTGATGTACTCTAGAGGCTTTGGGTAGTATAATTATAGCTACAATGGAAAATATAGTTGTGGAATACGGAGGTATCGAGATGACCATCAATACTTTGAGCGAGGATCTCGACCTTTTCGTGGAACACGAGAGCCTCAGGGTAAGGTATATGGAGAGAATGGAGCATCTGGCGTCCAAGATGGATCGATTGGACGGCTTGGAGCGAAAGGCCGCCGAGAAGGAGCTTCGAAGTCTCGACAGAAAGATAACCCGGCTCGACAAGGCGGACTTGAAGAGGATCGACAGGCTCCTGAAGGGGGCGTCGGATCTGAAGGACGATAGGCTTCTGGCTCAGCTTCAGGCTTTGAGGGCCAGATACGGCGGGGAACAGAAAGGTTCCCTTCCTTTGTTGGATCTGGACGGGCTGTCCAAGGCCCTGAGACAGAGGATAACCAGAGGGGTTAGCACCATGATGCTCTGTGGTGCCATAGCCATGGGTATAGGGCAGGCTGCTCCAGCCAAAATATCCCTGGCTTCCTCGGGACTTTCGAACCGAGAGGAAATCCACGAGATGGCGAACATACCGGATCTTTTCGATTGGCCGGTCAATGAAAGACGGTTTTGATGACTAAATAGCGAAGAGGGGCTGAGCGATCGCTCAGCCCCTCTTCGCTATTTCTATAGGAACTTTTATGGATTCGGCGATACGGGAAACGGCGGTTACTTCCGTTATCGAAAATCTGAGTGCCATCCCGCATGATCTCGAGAGGTCTCTCGGTGTGGGGGATACGTCGTGAGAAATTTCCCTCTCCCTGAGAACCCTGTGAAGTCTCTGAGCGTCCGACTGGGTCTGGAAAAGGGCGTAGGCTTTTTCACTCAAGGGTCTCTATGAACGCCTCTATGCGGGTCTTGAGCTGTCCTTCGTCACCCGACTCATATCCTGTTTCCAGGCTCAGTACCGGTATGCCCTCTTGCTTGAGCCTGTCTCTTACCTTTGTTCCCTCGGTCAGGTAGGTTGTGCAGAATGAAAGGGAGTAGTCTATTATGCCGTCCACTCTGTATTCCTTGGCCAGCCTGACGATGTCGTCGAGCCTCCCATCGTTGGGGGTGAAGCAGGCGCAGTGAATGTTCTCTATATATCTCGAGGCTAGATTATCCATTAGCCCTCCGAGATCCGAGGGCGATCCGTCCACCGTTTGTTCGTAATAACGGGTTCCCGTGCAATTTTCTTCAACGACGACGGGGTTACCCGTGCTTTCTACGAGATGATGCAGTTTCCAGTTCGGCAGGACCAAAGGAGAACCCGTTACCATTATCCTTTTTGCCCCGGGGTTGAAGGGGGTTTCTCCTTTTTGAACTCTTTCGACGCATTCGTCGGTTAATACCTGAACTTTTTCAACGAAACGATCCACGTCGTCGTAGAAGGCTATCTCGCTGACCAAAAGGGCATCTTTGCCCGATATGGGCACTACGTCGCCTTTTCTAAGGTCGTTAAGTTTCTGAAGAGCTATCCTTTTAGCGTTGACTTTTTCGATAGCCTCCTTCAGGTTGGAGGACGTTATGGTTTTCCCCGTTAGCTTTTCCAGCTTTTCCGAAAGAGACTTTACCTCGCTTTTCCATAAAGCCATGCCGGACCGGGATTTTACGTTAGGTATGTCCATGACGTACATAGGAGCCTCTTCGGCCAGGATTTCCCAGGCTTTTTTCTTTCCGTCGCAGGTGTTTTCCCCTACTATCAGATCGACGCTCTGAAAATAGGGACAGGTTCTGGATATACGGGCTCCTACCCCTGCCTTGACGAGAGGGCAGGTGTTTCTGGGGAGAACCTTTTCTCCCGGAGGTACCCAAAATTCCGAACCGGCGCATAGCCCTACCAGCTGGGATCCTGCGGCAAGGACCAATTCTTCCGGTACGTAGATGCAAAAGGCTCCTACTACCTTGTTCCCCTTGGCCTTGAAATCCATCAGTTCCTTGATCCTGGCTCCGTGAACTTCTGCGACCACCATGTTGAAATAGTCCATGGTCTCGGGCCTATTTCCCTGATCCAGGTATATCCCCTCGTAAAGCGGTGGAAGAGCGTCGCATAAAAGATCGTGGGTTTTGAGATCTATGTTCAGCTCTTTCCACATACCGTGATAGTCGGCCATCTTCATACTCCCTCTCATGTTAGGTATTATCTATATTCATTATAACTATTTTTGAGATTCAGTCCACCAACTATCTTCGGTGGTTCAGTTGAACTATTCCGCTTGTGATGTTATCTTATCTGTCACCTTAGAATGGAAGTGTGGTTGACAAATATGCTTTGGGATATCGAGTCTCTGTTGGATCTATCGAGAGGAAAGCTGAAGGATCTGTTGGAAAGGGCGGATTCGATACGCAGGATGGGTGGGAATGGGATAGAGCTCTGTTCAATAATTAACGCCAGATCCGGAGGGTGTCGCGAGGACTGTGCCTTCTGCGCCCAATCGTTAAGGTGGAACACGGGATGCCGATCCTCTTTTCTCTCTCTGGATGAGGTTATGTCCGTAGCCAGGAGGTGCCGCGATTCGGGGATCCACAGGTTATCGTTGGTCACAAGCGGCAGGACCCTTGACGATCGGGAACTGGACCGCCTCTGCGGAATTTACGAGGCCGTCTCGAACGAGGTGGGGCTGAGTCTCTGCGGTTCCCACGGATTACTGGAGGAGGGGCAGTTGAGGAGGTTGGCGTCGGCCGGGGTGTCCCGCTATCACTGCAACCTGGAGACCGGGCCGGGGTTTTTCCCCTCGATATGCACCACTCATGGCATAGAGGAGAAGCTGCGCACCCTCGGTGCTGCCAGGGCGGCCGGGCTGGAGCTGTGTTCCGGCGGCCTTTTCGGTATGGGGGAGACCGATAGAGACAGGGCGGAGATGACCGCTCTTCTATCTAATATCGAGGTGGACTCGATTCCGCTGAATATCCTCATGGCCATAGAGGGGACTCCATTGGCAGGAGCAGCTCCTCTCGATCCAGAGACGGCGCTCCGGTGGGGTGCTGTGATGCAGATAGCCGTTCCCGGTGCGACGGTCCGTTACGCTGGAGGGCGCTCTGTCCTTGGAGATGCTGTGTCCATGGGGCTCGTAGGAGGTGTAGGAGGCCTTCTGACCGGCGATTATCTCACCACGACGGGCAGCTCCGCGAAGGACGACGTGGAGCTGATCGAGTGTCTCGGCATGAAACCCAGTCGGAGGTAGCCTAGAGCCTATTCTCCTCTGTAGTTTGATGTGATTGACATGTCGGAGATGATTCCTTAGACTCTTCTTGTGTCCGTTTTTCAGATTAGAGATAGGGTTGGGAAGAGGAGGACTATTTTATGGCTCGAGCAGATGAAGCACGTGGTTTGTCCGTGGGGATACAGGTTACCTTGGTGGTCGGCGTCATGATAGCCCTCCTGATGGCCGTTGTCGTCACAGTGGCGTCGGTGAGGTCCGGTAGGATGATGGAGGATACTATAGACGACGGAGGTCTGGGCTTCGTCGAAAGCCTCCAGACCGGCGCATCTCAGGAGATAGGATCTCTCAGAAAGTCCAACGAGTCCTTCGTCAATATAGTGGTACAGAGACTGTCCGGAAAGAGGACCTTCGAGAACGAGGACATGGTTTCGGTCGGAGATAAAGAGGTCCAGAAGATATTCGTCATGGACGGCGGTCTCAAGCTCATCACCGGAAACGAGGTTATGGTGGACGGATGGAAGGATGCCATGGGAAGCCAGTTCTCCATTTTTCAGGTCACGAAAGAAGGACTGGTCAGGGTCTCCACCACATTGAAGGATGATGAGGGGCATTCCATGCTCGGAGGGCTTTTCGACGATACCACCGATGTCTACAAAGCGACGGTGGAGGGCAGAGAGACCTTTGAGGACATAGTCTGGTTGGGGGGGCTTCCCTACGCTGGCTGCTATAAACCTGTGGTGGACGCGGAAGGGGCGGTTCGGATGGTAGTTTTCGCCGGGACCTCTCTGGAGTCGGTCGAGAACAGGATACTCAGCTCCAGCCTCGGAGAGGGGAGCTACGGCATAATCTTCGACAAAGACGGAGCGGTGGTCATCCATCCCAAGTTGGAGAGGGGAGTCTCCATGTCGGAGAGCTGCCCTCCCCTCTGGAAAGCCTGTAAATCGGAGGGGCTCTTCGACACGACCGAGCCAGTGAGGTTCGATTATGACTTCAACGGTCGTAGGTCCATGGGCTACGTCCAGAGGATAGAGGGAACCGACTGGTACGCCATGATGGTGGTTAACGCCGACCTTGCCATGGCCCCGGTCGGAGCCATGAAGAGAGGACTCCTGCTCTGGACCCTGCCCCTGGCGGTAGTCGGCCTGGTCCTTCTGGCCTTCGCCGTGATCAAGCTGATGTCTCCTCTTAAGGAGGTCGTGACGGTTGCAGACCGCATAGCCGAGGGAGACCTGTCCATGGAGATAAGCGGAGACTCGTCCAACCGCAACGAGATAAAGAAAGTCATGGCCGCCTTCGGCCGTATCCTGGAGGAATACCGGGCCCTGGTTCAGAAGGTGGAGGACATGAACCGCCGGATAGCCGAAGGATCCAAGGCCATGAACGAAATATCCCGAGACGTCCACGAATCGCTGACCTCGGTGGACGAAGCCTCCAAAGCCGTCGCCGAGATGGTGGACTCCATAGCGGCCTCCGCCGAGGAGACCAACGCCGGAGTGGAGGAAGTATCCTCTGGAGTCGCCAGCTCCACCCAGGTCGTGACCGAGTTGAGCGAACAGGCCAGCGTGGTATCGGAGAACGCCGAGGAGGGGCGCAGATCGGTCGAGGCGGTGACGGACGGAACCGGCAAAGCCGGAGAGGTCAGCGGTCGGGTAGAGGAAGCAGTGGCGGAACTTGGCAAATCGGTGGAGGGAATAAGCGGCTTCGTCAACACCATAGCCACCATAGCGGACCAGACCAACCTGTTGGCTCTGAACGCCGCCATAGAGGCGGCCAGGGCCGGAGACGCCGGTCGAGGCTTCGCGGTAGTGGCGGAAGAGGTCCGTAAACTGGCGGAGGAAAGCAACGAAGCCGCCTCGAACATCCGTAGGGTCATAGAGGAAGTCCAAAAGGACATGTCCGTAGCCGCGGAGGACACCAGGGAAGCCGGAACAGTCATGGCCGATCTGCTGGAGCGTTCGAAACAGGCGGCGGCCAAGATCTCGGAGGTGACGGGAGGAGTGGGCTCCATGGCGGAGGGAATCCAGTCCATAGCGGCCGCCTCGGAGGAACAGACCGCCAGCACCCAGGAGATAGCCCGGGCCATTGATACCATAGCCTCCATGCTCAACGGAGGCCGAGACTCCGCCAAGGATACCGAGAGGGCAGCCAAGGAAATGGCCTCTCGCATGGAGAATCTTCAGATGATAAGGGAGGACCAGCAGGGCCAGCTGGCCGAGCTGCGGGAGCTGGTATCGATCTATAGGCTTGTCGAAGATAAGCCTGCCCTGAAGGCCTGAAGGGTTGAGAATGTCCTCCGTACGGTCTAATATTGTACGATCGAAGGGAGCGATGGTCATGACCAATATATGGAAGGCGGCCGAGCTGGGGCAGAGCATCTGGTGCGACTATATAAGCAGAGAGCTTCTGTCCTCCGGTGGGCTGGACGAGATGATGGAAAAAGGCGTTCGGGGGGTGACGTCGAACCCGGCCATCTTCAACAAGGCCATCTCCAAAGGGGACGGCTACGACGACGCTATAAAGGCCATGGCGAAATCGGGAATGTTCGATCTGGACATATACGAGGGGCTGGCTCTGGAGGATATCTCCGACGCTGCGGACCGTATGACCCCGGTATTCGAGGCCACCGGAGGGACCGACGGCTACGTCAGCCTGGAGGTCGATCCCCGTCTGGCTGACGACGAGGAACGCACCGTTTCGGAGGCTCTAAGGCTTAGGTCCCTTCTCGGAAGACCTAACGTGATGATAAAGATCCCCGCCACCGAAGCCGGTATCTCCGCTCTGGAGAGAGCTACAGCCGCGGGGGTATCGGTAAACGCCACATTGATATTCTCAGTGGCTCAGACCGAGGCGGTGGGAAGGGCCTATATCAGGGGACTGAAGGCCAGGCTCGACAGAGGTGACGATGTATCGTCGGTACGTTCGGTTGCGTCCCTTTTCGTCAGCCGTGTGGACTCGGCGGTGGACCCCCTTCTTCAGGAGAGGGCTCCGGAACTCATGGGAAAGATAGCCGTGGACAACGCCAGGCTGGCATACAACAGATGGGGAGAGATCTTCTCCGGGGCGGATTGGAAGCTCCTTGCCAAGGCCGGGGGGTGCCCTCAGAGGATGCTCTGGGCCAGCACTGGAACGAAGAACCGTTCCTATAGAGATACCCTCTACGTTGAGGAGCTCATAGGTCCCGACACGGTGAACACCGTGCCTCCTGCGACAATGGATGCCTTCTTGGACCACGGATTGGTGGAGAATAGAGTCGCTTGTGATCTGGACGATGCTTTTCTCAGAAGACAGAGCCTCGTCGATCTCGGGGTGGACCTGGATCGAATATGCGACGGGTTGAGAGAGGACGGAGTGGATGCCTTTGTGACGGCCTTCGACGAGCTCTTGAATGCGGTTCGAGAAAAGGCGTCTAGCTTCAGATAGATCCAGGCTAAAACGAGGAGGGCGACATGAGGATATCGACTAAATTAATCGGCGGATTTCTCGCCGTGGCTGCCATATGTGCGGTCGTTGGAACTGTAGGCTATCGAGGGATGTCGAGCCTCTCCGAGTCTCTGAACGTGCTGGGCACGGAGAAGGTCCAGGCCCTTAAACTGGTAGAGGAGATAAACTCGGAGCAGCTTACGGTAGCCAAGTCGGCGGCCCAGCTCCTTCAGGAAGGACTTCCGCTGGAGAGGCGTCAGGAACTCTACGAATCCATAAAGCATGGATTCGTCAGGGCTGAGAGAGCCATAGAGGTTTTCTCTACCATACCGAAGTCCTCCATGGAACAGATGGCATGGGATTCTTTCGGTCCATCCTGGGAGAGCTGGAAGGGGAGCGTCGAGGGGTTTTTATCCATGTGCGACGAGCTCGACGGTTTTGGGATAGCCGCTCCGACCGCCTTTGAGGCAGATCTGGCTAAGCTTCTGTCCAAGCACGAGGACTGGGTTATAAAGCTCAGCGAGGCCATAGTGACCCAGACCAAGTTCACCGGTGAGCTCGACCCCTCCAAATGCGCACTCGGAAGTTTTTTGAGCTCGTTTCGTACGGACAACGGCAAACTGGCCGATATCTTCAAGCTCATATCTTTACAGCATGAAAAGCTCCATAAGAGCGCTGCCTTCATAAACAAGCTGATAGACAGAAAGGGAACAGTGTCCAACGACGTCATGAGGGAGAGGCTCGAACTGGCCTACGTCAGCAGAATCCTGTCTCCTCTGTCCAACATGAGGGGGCTTTTCAGAAAGGCATCCGATGTGGCCCAGCAGTCGGTGAAAAAATACGAGGATATGGCCCGTTTCTACGGGGAGGAGATGCTCCATGGTCAACAGGCAGTAGTGTCCGTAATGGACGACGTCATAGCCGTGACCGACGGTGAGGTCAACTCCGCCGCCAAGAACGGCATGGCCATGGCTAAGAAGTCGGCCAGGACCGCAGTAGTGTCGGTGGCGATCGGGGTCGTCCTGGCTCTAGGGCTCGGTTTCTTGTTGTCTCGATCCATAACCGGTCCTATAGCCTCGGTGGTGCGTTTTGCCGAGAAGGGTAGAGACGGAGATCTCACATTGGAGGAATCGGACTTCCAGGTGGGGTCGGGCGGTGAGATGGCCAGGATGGCCGAAGCTCTGGCAGAGATGGTGTCCAAGCAGAGAGACGTCGTCCGGCGGATTCTGCGACAGGCCGGAGAGTTCTCCGACGGCTCCGGTACCCTGGCGGCGTTGGCCGAGGAGATGAACGCTTCCATGGCAGAGGTCCAGTCCGCTGTGGACAAGGTGGCACAGTTGGCGGAAAACGGAGCGGCCGCCTTGCAGCAGACCTCCGCAGGGGTGGAGGAGATCGCCGCCGGTGCCGAGAGGACCGCCAAGTTCTCCAAGGAGACCGCCGACGCCGCCGAGGAAGGACGGCGCAGTACCGACGAGGCCGCCTCCGAGATGGGCAAGACCATAGACGAGGTCAACGGTCTAGGGGAGTTCACCGTCAAGACCAAGGACAACATCTCCGACCTCGCCAAGTCGGTGGACGCTATAGCCGGTTTCGTGACCACCATAACCACCATCGCCGACCAGACCAATCTACTTGCCCTCAACGCCGCAATAGAGGCTGCCAGGGCCGGAGAGGCCGGTAGAGGTTTTGCGGTTGTGGCCGAGGAGGTCCGCAAGCTGGCGGAGGAGTCGGCCGGAGCGGCCCAGGAGGTATCCAAGCTCATAGACGAGCTGACCGACAAGGCCCGTCAGTCCGTCTCGGTCGCAGGCAAGACTGAGAAAATGGTGGAGGACGTCATAGAGAAGGCGGAGAACTCCAGGGACAAGCTCGGGACGGTCCTGAACCAGGTTGACAGGATAACCGAAGGGGTCGAGGAGATGGCCAAGGTGGCGGAGAATCAATCGGCCTCGTCTCAGGAGATGGCCTCCGCCATAGAGTCGGTCTCCAGGACGGTCATGGAGGTCGCGGAGATGATGGAGACGGTCCGTACCGCCACGGACGAGACGGCTAAGGCGGCCGACGGGGTCTCACAGGAGGCCCAGACCATGTCCGGTAGAGCGGACGATCTGGTGTCCCTCGTCAAGGTGTTCAAGGTGGATCGTCAGGACCGGGCCTCAGGGCTCGAGCCTTTCGAGGGCTAGCGATCGTGAACTCTCTGATCTGGGGTGGTGCGGCGATCTTCGCCGGCAGCCTCGTCCAGGGATGTGCCGGGTTCGCCTTCTCTCTGGTGGCGGCGCCTTTTCTACTGTTCTTTCTCTCCCAGCAGGTGGTCATTCCCATGCTGGTTTTGGTCAGCATGGGGCTGAACGTGATGGTCTTAAAGGACTGTTGGTCCTCTCTGGATTTCAGAAAGGTGCTGCCCATACTGGCTGGAGGGGTGGTCACCCTGCCGTTGGGTATATGGATATTGACTGCCTTGGATCCCAGGGCTTTCAGGCTTTTCGTGGGAACCTTCATAGTCCTGGTGGCTATGGTGATGCTCTCGGGATGGAGGAAGCCCCTTCCCTACAGCCTCTGGGCTCTGGGCCCCATAGGAATGGTCAGCGGCATTCTGAACGGCAGTCTCTCCATGAGCGGACCTCCAGTTGTTCTGTTTCTGACGAATCAGGGAACGGGGAAGGACGAGTTCAGGGCCAATCTGGCGGCGTATTTCATGTCGTTGAACGTCGCCACAATCTCCCTTTATGCCTTCAAAGGTGTCCTTACCGCTCAGGTGCTGGCGATAACCGGGGCCTACGTGCCTGTGTTGCTGGTGGGAACCTGGCTGGGGATAAAGGTGTCCAGGCTCTTGCCGGAGGAGGTATTCAGGAAGATAACCCTGTCTTTGATAATAATGACCGGAGCGGTATTGATAGGGTCGAACCTGTAACGATAATCGTAGAAACCCCCGAGAGAAACTTTCTCTCGGGGGTTTCTAATGGTTCCTTTATAAAGGAGATTGTGTCACTAAAAAGGCTTGATGGATCGATTCTAGTCTCAGAGCTATTCCTCGAAGAAAACCTTGAAATCCGAGTCCACCTTGCCCTGCCCCATGTACCTTGCCCGGTAGTCCTTCAGTAGGTCGAGGAACTTAGGTGTAAGCAGAAGTATGGCCAGCAGATTGACGAATATAGGGATACCTATGGAAATATCTATAAACATCCACACTTTATAGGTGGGAAGGCCGTAGGCGTGAGCGTAGAGCACCAGTAAAAATCCCGGCAGGGGGTAGATGTACTTGTTGAACTTAAGCACCTTGTACAGATTCTTCGAGTGAGGGCCTACGACGTAGGTGAGCAACGTCTCAAACTGGGCGAAAAGCCCTGTCGATGTCGTGAGGCCGAATAGAAAAATACCCACCACCAGGACGGTGGTCCCAAGAGTTCCTACTCCCTTAGAGAAGGCACTTAGAGTCAGTGTTGCCCCGTCCAGGCCGGAGCTCCATGCCCCTGAGTTTATGATCATGATGGCGGTCACCGAGCATATGACCAAGGTGTCCATAAAGACCTCGAATATGCCCATGATGCCCTGTTTCACAGGATGATTGACCCTGGCGGAAGCGTGGATCATGGGAGAGGATCCCCAGCCAGCCTCGTTGCTGTAGACCGCACGGGCCATTCCGACGGAGATCATCTTTGCAAAGGCAGCTCCGGCAAAACCGCCTACCGCCGCGGTTCCGGTGAAGGCGCTCTCGAATATGAGCCCGAAGGTGTGAGGTATGGCGGCGGTGTCTTTAAGGATAACCATAAGGGCTCCCCCGATGTAGAAAAGGCACATAAAGGGGACCACCGCGACGGCTATCTTGCCGAGCCCCCTGATGCCGCCCCAGATGGAGGCGTAGAGGAGGACCAGAAAGACGAAGCTAACCAACAGGAGGTTCACGTCGAAGACCCCCGCCACAGCTTCCGCCACTGTGTAGTTCTGGATGGTGAAGAAATAGCAGATTAGAAACCCTATCAGGAACAGCCCGCTGAGAACCTTCGCCAGGCCATGCCAGCCTCGCTCCTGGCCGAGCCCTCTTTGGATATAGTAGGTAGGCCCTCCGTAGGTGCTCTGTCCGTCGTCCAGCACGGTCCTGTAGTGGACCGCCAAGGTGACCTCGACCATCTTTATGAGCTGGCCGAATATGCCCGCCATCCACATCCAGAAGACCGCCCCGGGTCCTCCGACGGCTATGGCTGTGGCGACTCCCCCGATGTTGCCCACTCCGACGGTGGAGCCTATGGCGACGCTGACCGCCTCGTAGGGGGACAATAACCCAGGGCCGTCGTCCACCTTGCCGGAGAAGATCCGCCCCACTGTATTTTTAAAGATATAGCCGCCGTTCCTGAACTGAAAGCACCCCGAGACCAGGGTAAAAAATACCCCCGAGCCGAGCACCATCACTATGAGGGGAGTTCCCCACACCCAATCGACTAACTGCTCCACAAAACCCAGAAAATTCATCTATTTCCCTCCCTTCCGGTCTACATCGTTATAAATAAAAAGGGACCTCTATAAACTCTGATCCTCGGAGAGATCGTTCCGACGGAGCCCATTTGAGCCCGTATACTCGACCTGCCGTCGTGTAGAACGAATGGGGCGACAGGACGTCGCCCCAAGCCGAGGGGGCACAGGACGTGCCCTCCGAGGCGGTTCGTACGGAACAGGCAGGTCGAGTCTACGATTGGGCGAAACAGGGCGCAGGCGGGACGGTCTCTCCGAGGGAACTCAACGGTGAGTTTTTAGAGGTGCTCAAAAGCTACTTACGAAGAAGGGGCCTGGTAAGACAGGTAGGTCCTCCGCCACCCTTCCAGCATATCTCGGTTCCAGGGAACTCCAGAACCTCCATGCCAGCCTCCTGTAGCCTGCCCTTGGTGATAGGGTTGCCCTCTATCATGAGGACCAGACCGGGCTCCAGGGCCAGGACGTTACAGGCCATGGTGTCGTACTCCTGATCTGGGACCTCTATCAGGTTATATCCCCGATGAAGAAGCTCCTGCCGGAATGTGACTGGCATCTGTCTGGAGTAGACAACCGCCGCCTTATGGTCCACAGGGCTTATAAAGGACATGAGATGAAGACACTCCTCCGGCCCATTCCAGTGAGGTATGGGGTAGTCCAGCACCTCGAAGTTACCGGCAGCCAGATCCCTCAGCTGGCTGACTCCCTCGGGGTTGGTCCTGTAGCTGATCCCCACCGCCAGAGTACTCTCGTCCAACCAGGCCATGTCCCCCGCTTCCATGGTTCCCTCGCCCTCTATGGCTCCCAGCTTGGGCAGGCCGATGGAGTCGAACAGGCGGCCAGCCTCTGTTGCCTCGGCCCTCCGTTGGGGCTTGCCCATGTTGAAGAGAATATAGCCTTTGTCGGTGACCATACAGGAGTCCCTGGCGTACATCGAGTCGGGTCCGGTTCCATCCTGGGAGGGGAGGCCAAACACCTCGGGCACGTGGCTCTTTATAATGGATAGAAATGCATCGTATTCGTCCATAGCCTTGGAGTAGTTCACCGGCTCGGTGTAGCCCAGATCCCTCCAGCAGGAGTCCAGGACCTCCTGGCTTCCGTAGGCGTCTTCAGCCCTTTTCACCATTATCTTCTCTATCTTTCCGACTTCCGACTGAGCTCCCCAGGGTTTCATGCAGAGTGCCTCCTTTGAGTTCTTTTAGATTATTTGCTCTTGCATAAATAGGATAAACGATATATGCTCTTTTCCACAGGGGTTTTGTAATAGATTAGGAGATTACAGGTTACATACACCTATTGTTTCCGGCTACAACTTTACGTTTGAGAGCAAGAGGGAGGACAATATGACCATAAAAGACGGCAACCTACTGGACGACACCGGCCTGGCGATCCTCAGGGAACTTCAGGCAAACGGCAGGATCTCCTTCAGAGAGCTAGGGAAGAAAGTGGGCCTCTCCGCCCCGGCGGCAATAGAGAGGGTCCGGCGAATGGAGAGCGTCGGGATAATTATGGGATATGGGGCCAGGATAGACCCGGAAAAGGCGGGCTTTCCGATCAGGGCCATGTCCGCCATGTCCACGGACTTCAAAAACCCCGACCCCTACCTGGCGGACAAGATAACCGCTATACCGGAGGTCATAAGGTGCCTGAGCATCACAGGACAGGACGACTACTACGTCGAGATAGTCGCCAGGTCAATAAAGGATCTTGAGAGAATACTTGGAGAGCTGACCAGGATAGGCAAACTGTGCACCTCCATAGTCCTGTCCTCCATCGAGAAGGACCTAAAAATCTAAAGGACGGCTCTTAGAGCCGTCCTTTAAGGTAACCTCCCCGTATTTAGACAAGCTTTTTGCTGATCTCAGAAAATGAGAAAGACAAAACTTTTGTTATTGGTATATCGTGTGGAAGCATCGGTCCTGGTGTTGACACTTACTCGGACAGGAAAACATGCGGATCTTTTTGGGAAATAAGGCACCCTGTGGGATGGAAAATTCCTCAGGGTTCCTGTGTTTTAAGCATGTCTGAATAACTACTTCACGTCGAGGTGCAGGGCATTGTCCGGCAGGGCGGAGCCGAAATGACCTCTCCGAGGAAATTCGAAAGTGAGTTTTTATAGAGGTGCCCTTAAGGCTTTCTCGTGATTCGTACCTTATGTATTCTCTGTCCCGACAGTTTTGAGACCTGGAAAGAGAAGTTCTCCCATTTCACCTCTGCGCCGGTCTCAGGAAGGGTCTTGAACTGTTCGAGAAGCCATCCGCTCAGGGTGGTCGCGTCGGTCTCCGGCTCGTATGGGACGTCCAGAAATGCCTCGAAAAGCCTCTTTATATAGATGTCCCCGTTGGCCATGTAGACGTTTTCCTCTATCTTGGTGACGTTTTCCTTTATGTCGTCGTGTTCGTCGTATAGCTCTCCCACCAGCTCCTCCAGCAGGTCCTCCAGAGTCACTATGCCGGAGGTCCCCCCGTATTCGTCCAGCACCACCGCCATGTGGGTGTGGCTGGAGCGGAGTATCTTGAGGCTGTCCATGAGGCTGGCGCTTCCCGCTATGAGGATGGGGCGCTTCATCATGTCTCGGATGACCGGTTTTTTGCCGGAGGTTACGGTGGCCAGGTAGTCTTTCTCGTAGAGTATGCCCACTATGTTGTCTATCGAGCCCTGGTATACCGGTATCCTGGAGTAGTGGTTCGCAACTATCAGTCCTGTCACTACCGAGGGATCGTCGTCTACCTCTATGGCGAAGAGGTCCACCCTGGGAGTCTGGACCTCCCATACCTCCAGTCCGTTGAAGTTGACGGCGTTCTCCACCAGCTCCCTCTCGGAAAGGGGAAGGGTTCCCTCGCCTCCCATTGTGTCCACTATGCTGAGCAGCTCGTCGTGGGTCACGGTGGGTATCAGGGTTCCTCCGGTCCTGCCGTGTCTTAGGGCGGAGGTTATCCTGGACGTGAGGGCGCAGACCGGGTTCAACACGGAAACGAAGAATTTCACCATCGGGGCCGAGGCCAAGGCGAAGGGTTCCGCCCTGTCTTTGACCAAGGCCTTGGGCAATATCTCCCCGAACAATATTATGAGGATCGTCATCAGTACGGTGGCGTAGACCGCTCCTATAGGGCCGAACATCGAGGTAAGGACGGCGGTGGCGGCGGATGTTATAAGTATGTCCACGATGTTTCCGCCTATCAGTATGGCCGAGACGGTACGGTTGAAGTCCTTGGCCAGCTCCATGGCGCTGGAGGCGCCTGGCCTCTCCTCCTCTACGAAGCGGCGGAGCCTGATCTTGTTGACGCTGGAGAAGGCCGTCTCGCTGGCGGAGAAGAAGGCCGACAGTGCGAACAGAAGGACGAAGGTTATAAGAGCGCTGAAAAGTGTTCCAGTTGTCATAAGTGATCCTCCGAAAGATGCAGTCTTTTTATGTCCCCATCGGTTCATTATTATAGGGTACCTCTAAAAACTCACGTCCGAGTTTCCTCGGAGAGGTCGTTTCGGCTCCGCCCTGTCTCGCCCGAACGTATTCCCGACCTGCCTGTTTCGTACGGACCGCCTCGGAGGGCACGTCCTGTGCCCCCTCGGCTTGGGGCGACGTCCTGTCGCCCCATCCGTACTACACGACGGCAGGTCGGAAATACGGGCTCGAATGGGCT
>NZ_JAKGUG010000011.1 GCF_021568855.1 Dethiosulfovibrio russensis
GCACACCGCAGGAGATCTACTTCGAAGAGGAAGACCTATAGCAGTCTGACCTAAACTAATCTAGGCTAAAAAATGGTCTTGACAATGGGGTCCACCATAGTTTTCTCATTCAATAATCCAGCCGGAATGTGCGGCCATTGTCAAGGGCTAGGAAAAATTGAAGCGATTGATATTGAACGACTGCTGGATAAAAGCAAATCGCTGAACGAGGGAGCTATCCGATTTCCTACTTTTGAACCAGGTGGTTGGCGGCTGACACGTTATATTCATTCGGGTTTTTTTGATAACGACAAGAAAATCAAAGACTACTTTACCGAAGAGTTGGAACTTCTGCTCCATGCTGATGGCATCAAGGTGACAAATCCAGCTCCCGAATGGCATAAGACATCCCTTTATGAGGGACTGATTCCACGTATTGAGCGAAGTTTTCTTAAAAAGGAAGACGGCGAGAAAGTAAGATACACCAAGAAAATTGAACGTTTTGTTTCCAGACAGGTTTGCCCACACTGCCATGGAACACGTCTGAACGATAAGGCGCTGTCCTGTAAGATAAACGGCAAAAGCATTGCGGAATGTGCCGATATGCAGATAAACGAACTTTTGGATTTTGTCCAGTCGGTTCACGCTCCTGTGGCTACTACAATCGTTTCAGAGCTAATGAATCGTTTACAGCATATGGTTTCGATTGGACTTGACTATCTGAGCCTAAGCCGGGAAACATCCACCCTTTCAGGCGGGGAAGCCCAAAGAATCAAAATGGTTTGTCAGTTAGGCAGCAGTTTAACTGATCTCGCTTATATTTTTGATGAACCCAGTATAGGACTTCACCCTCATGATATAAGCAAAATAAATGATCTTATGAAGCTTTTGCGTGACAAAGGAAATACCGTGCTCATCGTCGAGCATGACCCGGACATGATAAAAATCGCAGACCATGTGATCGATATGGGGCCGGGTGCAGGAATTCAGGGAGGTCAAATTGTTTATCAGGGTGATTTGCAAGGCTTAAAAACTTCCGGTACGTTGACAGGTAAGTATTTATCGCATACACCCGAGTTGAAATCCGATGTACGTACCCAGAAAGGCTGGTTATCGATCCAGAATGCAGCACTTCATAATTTAAAGAACGTTTCAGTTAAAATACCCAAAGGTATAATGACTGTCGTTACCGGGGTTGCAGGGTCAGGAAAGAGCACACTGATCAACCAAGTGTTGCCGCAGTTTTATCCTGAAACTGTCTTCATTGATCAAAAAGGCATACAAGCATCAAAGCGTTCCAACATAGCAACCTTCACAGGTATCTTTGACATTATCAGAAAGCTGTTTGCAGAAAGTAACGGTGTCAGCGCGTCCCTTTTTAGTTTCAATTCGCAAGGAGCTTGTCCCGTTTGCAAAGGTTTAGGGGTTACTCATACAGACTTAGCATTTATGGATACCATTGTAACGGTATGTGAAGAATGCCATGGGAATCGTTACACTGATGATGTTCTGAGATACAAACTGAGAGGTAAGAGTATCAGCGATGTCCTTAAAATGACCGTATCAGAAGCTTTGGATTTCTTTCAAGAAAAAAAGATTTTAACAGTACTCAAAAGACTTTCGGATGTTGGTATTACTTATATTTCTTTAGGACAACCGTTGAACACACTTTCCGGCGGTGAGTTGCAACGAATTAAACTGGCCTCTGAACTACAAAATAGAGGACAGATTTATGTTTTGGACGAACCATCAACGGGTTTGCATATGGCTGATATAAAGCAGTTGATTGGTGTAATGGATCGACTCGTGGAACGAAATTCTACCCTTATTGCAATCGAACATAATTTGGATATCATCTGTAAGGCCGACTGGATTATCGATTTAGGCCCATATGCCGGACAGAACGGTGGTAAAATAGTATTTACAGGCTTGCCAAAGGATTTAATCAAGTGCAAGAATTCGATGACTGGAAATCACCTAAAAAAATATGTCATGAGCGTGTAGGAGGTCCTTTTAATGGCCATGAAAGAATTGGAAAAAAGTTATATTCCCTTTCAATGCATGATTGTTTCTGATACAAACCGTTTTAATGTTGAGGGGGTTTCAACGGCGCAATACTATATTCTGGATACGTTGAACAAGCAAGGGCCTAAGACTACGAAGGAACTTGCTGAAATGAAGGGTATTTCGCAATCTGGCATTTCCAAACTGACGAAACGTTTATTAGAAAAAAAGTACATCATTCAAGAGAGGCACAGTGATGATCGCCGTTCTTATAACATTGTACTTACCAGCGAAGGAAAAAAATTTCTTAGCCGTGTTGAAGACTTGGGAAGCGAAATTATGAATCTAATTGAAGAAGCATTAACAGCAGAAGAGGTAAAATCTTTTTCAGAAATGTGCAATAAGGTTACAAAATTATATTCCGATAAGCAGTGATATTATTAGCCGAATGCCCAAAGCAATCTGCCCGATAACGTACAATATCTTTCGCACATTTACTTGAGGTAAAACTTGGCAGTAGCCCCCCACAAGGGTTATGTTTTAGGTGACAAAGCCAAAAACATATCGTCCCGAGGGAGGGCTACCGCAAATGTACGATACCACAGATAACACCGGGAAGACAAAGGGTGATTCCAAGATCCTAAGGATCGACGAACAGGAGATCCGTTCCCTTCGACCGTCTGGACACCCGTGCTGGCTATTACGGCAGGAAGCTTCAGACCAAAGCCGGTGAGGTGCAGCTGAAGGTTCCGAAGCTCCGTAAACTGCCCTTCGAGACTGCGATCATCGAACGTTACCGTCGTCGTGAGAGCTCGGTGGAAGAGGCCCTGGTGGAGATGTATCTGGCCGGATATCCATAGGGGTCAACCAGATGGGCTATAGAGAGGTTCTGGGCGTATGCGAAGGCAGCCGAGAGGATAAGGAAAGCTGGTCATCCTTCCTGAGGCATCTTAAAGAAAGAGGCCTGAAAGGGGTCCGTCTCATCACCTCCGATAAAAGCATGGGACTCTTGGAAACCCTACCCCATTTCTTCCCTGAAGCTCTATGGCAACGTTGCATAGTTCATTTCTACCGCAACGTCTACAGTGCCGTCCCGAAGGGGAAGGCACGAGAAGTAAGCCGCCAAGATCGTCCAGGAAGGCTACGAGGAGACCCTGAGTTACTTCCATTTTTCCTCGTAACACTGGAAGCGGCTCAGAACCAACAATTCGCTGGAACGACTGAACCGAGAGATCCGTCGAAGGACAAAGGTCGTAGGCAACTTCCCCGACGGGGAATCGGCCCTGATGCTGGTATCCGCCAGAGTCAGGCATGTAGCTTCCACCAAGTGGGGTAATAGAGCCTACATGAACATGGAGCATCTCAGAGAACAGATACTGGAGCAGCAAGATAACGCTGTCGTAAGCTGACACAGAAAGCCTTAAAAACCGAACATGGCCCTATATGGGTCTGCTGACTCAAATATTAATGTGCGAAACATACTGGACAGTACTGAGATTCCCGCAGCAGGACACTTTCGCTAATATTGTTTTACGTAACAAAAAAGACGGACCTCAAAGGCCCGCCTTTATATAGTTTTAAATCGCTACGTCCAAACAGGACGAAACGTCGTTTACCTGTTCGGTTATTTCACCTTCTCGAAGGGCAGCTCCATGATGTAACGGTGATGACCCTCTCCATACTCGTCTTTGTTCTCTCCGACTATCTCGAAACCCATTTTGTCCTTGTACAGCTTTATGGCCGGAGCATTTTCCGTGTCTACCGTCAGCCCCATCTTGGTGAAGTCCTGGTCTCTGAGGTTCCTCACTATGGCCCTGAGGAAATGATAGCCCAATCCCTGACCCTGAAGATCCTCGGATATGGCGTAGTCAAAAAGATAGCACTTCTCCAGATCCTCCCAGTCCCTCATCAGGATGGCGAGGCCTATTATTCTCTTTTTGTCCTCTTCCTTGAGGACGAAGACGTTTCCGTGACGTATCTGAGGCACCAATCCCCACTCGTCCATACCCAGGTCTCCGAATATGCCGAGGCCGAAGTTCACCATTCTCTTCAACAGGTTGACGTTGTAGTCCTGAACCAGGTAGACCTTCAGATTACCGATGTCTCCGTCCAGATTTTCAACGACTTTGCGAGGCAGTTTGGAAGTTTCTTCTAAATACAAAAAACCACTCCTTTCAGTCTTATAGCTTTGTTATTATACTCGAAAATCAATTGACTTGCAAGTGCTACCATTTTGTAACGGTTTCCCATAAAAAAAGAGGGGGTCGTATCGGACCCCCTCGACTCGTATATCAGGAGATCAACGTAAATATTTGTCCAATATCGCCTGGTAGGATCCGTCGGCCTTCATCTCGTCCAGCACCTTCTGGAGTTGATCTATAAGAGCCTGGTCGGTGTCCTTGTGGAAGGCGTAGTAAAGGTGGCTCTGGCTAAGGGCGAAGACCGTCTCGTAGTCCGCCGGATCGAACCCCATATCCTTGAGCTGCCACTGAGCGACGCTTTCCTCGTAGACCCAAACGTCGATTCGACCGGAGTTCAGTTTCTTGACGTTCTGAAGGTTGTTGGCCGCTATCTGAACCTTGGTCATACCGGCCTTACGGGCCAGGATATCGCCTATGTCCTCCTTTATGACCCCTGCGGAAAGATCGGCAAGATCGGCCTCGGAGCCGACCTTTATGCCCTTGCTCTTGAGAGCTACGACCGCCGTCCTGGAAGCTGCCAGAGGACCTACCCACTTGAACATGGGTTTTCTCTCGTCGGTATAGGTCATGCTGAAAAGACAGGTGTTAGGAGTCGATTGAACCTCCTTGTAGCCTCTGGCCCAGGGCAATACCTCCACATCCTTGGCGGTCCTGGAAGACCCCACCCTCTTGAACATCTCTGCCAGAACGTCCACCGCTATTCCCGTCGCGACTCCATCGTCGCCCTTCATGTTGTATGGCGGCAGTTCTTCGGTCATGAAACGAATATCGTCCACTCCAACTGCGAAAACGCTGCCGGCCGCAAGACACACGAATAAAACCGAGAGCACAAACTTTTTCAGATAGTCCAAAGCGATCCCTCCTTAAGGATATTTACCACTTAATTATTATACTGTCGATTCCGGCACATAGTCAAAATATTTCCTCTCGAGACACAACTGCATCGGGCGATGAGGGATTCCTTTGGATCATAGCCGGAACTCGGTCCTTATTTCAGGGGATCAGCGCAGATATTTGTCCACTATCGCCTTATAGGACCCGTCGGCCTTCATCTCGTCCAGCACCTTCTGAAGTTGATCTATAAGGGCCTGGTCGGTGTCCTTGTGGAAGGCGTAGTCCAGACGTCCGGCCTCCAAAACATATACGGTTTCATAATCGGCCGGATCGAACCCCATGTCCTTGAGCTGCCAAAGAGCCACGTTCTCCTCGTAAATCCAGATGTCCACCCTGCCGGAGTTAAGCTTTTTTATGTTCTGACCGTTGTTGGCAGTTCTATCTATCTTTTTGATCCCCGCTTTTTCCGCCAACTGGTCACCTATATCGTCCTTGATAACCCCGGCGGAGAGATCGGCCAGATCGGAGGCGGTTCCGGCGGCTATACCCTTGCTTTTTAAGGCGGTCGCTACAACCCTGGTGGAAGCGATCGGGCCAACCCACTTGAATAACGGTTCTCTTTCCTCGGAACGAGTCATACAGAAAAGGCTGGTGTTAGGTGTAGACTGAACTTCCTTGTAGCCCCTGGCCCAAGGCAGCACCTCCACGTCCTTGGCAGTCTTGGAAGAACCCACCCTCTTGAACATCTCGGCCAAAACGTCCACAGCTATTCCTGTAGCGACTCCGTCGTCTCCCTTCATGTTGAAAGGAGGATATTCCTCTGTCATAAAGCGGATGTCGTCCACTCCTGCTGCAAAAACACTACCGGCCGTAAGACATACGAAAAAAACCGACAGCACGAACTTTTTCAGATAGCTCAAAATCATCCCTCCTAAAGGATATTTTCTCTCTTTGTCATTATACTATTCATCTTAACAAGTAGTCAAAATATTCTCTCTCGAAGCAGGACGACATCAGACAATGAGAGAGCCCTCCGGATCATAGCCGGGTCTCGTTCCGATATGCTCTACCCGCCTTTTCCAGTTAGCCCCTAAAAGATAAAACCGCAAGCTGTCTTTCTCCTCATCTATCAATTTCACTAAACCATTTTTAAGTTGAACCCACTGATTTGGATCTACCAGACACTCGAAAACCGAATTCTGCACTCTTTGCCCATAATTTTCGCACAATTTAGCGACATGACGCAGCCTTTTCTGACCGGTAACGGATACGGTATTAACATCGTAGGTAACCAATACCATCACGACAAAAACTCCCTTCGGTGGCTACCGCCATCTCAACGGCGGATATTCCGGCAGATCTCCTCTCAAAAAACGAGCTAACAGAAGCGACTGACAGTAAGGCAGAAGTCCCAGCGAGATTTTTTCATCCAGAAAAGGATGGCGAAATTCATCCTGTTTCCTCTTTTGATATGCACCTAAAACTTTTTTCCGAGTCTCTTCGTTCATTGTCACTCCGCCGCTTTCTCTAACGATAAAACCGCTAGGAGAAACCTGCCTTCTATTTATGAGCGAGATAACAAGACGATCTGCAATAAGGGGACGCAGCTCCTCCATCAAATCCAAAGCAAGACTGGGTCTCCCAGGTCGATCTCTGTGCAAAAAACCCACCTGCGGATCCAAGCCCACACTTTCGAGAGCGCTTGAGACATCGTGACACAGCAATGTATACACAAATGACAACAACGCGTTCACGTTATCCAGCGGAGGCCTGCGGTTTCTGCCATGGAAGGAGAAATCCTCAGACTGAGAGGTTATCAAATTGCCGAAAGCGGAAAAATATGCCCTAGCAGCCTCTCCTTCTTTTCCTCTAAGAGAAGCTAGATTTATCGTTTTTTTCAACTCCGCCAAAATAACTGTCAACCTATCGGAACACGTCTCCAGGACCCCATTATCTAGAACATGGGCATCTCTTATACCTCTCCTTATGGAGGTACGACAGTTAGCTATCTTGGCTACTATCATATTCCTCGCTAATTTTGAGGCTTTATCACCATCTTCCGAAAACCGATACTGAGCCTTCCTGAGTAGAACATTACCGGAAATCGGACCAATCGAACGAGCCATAAACCTACCACTTTCGGAAAAGAACGATAAACCGATACCTCGCTCTCCGCAGAGACCCATCAGAAAAGGACTACAGGAAACGTTTCCAAAACAACAGATACCCTCAAGATTGTGGATAGGAAGTCGAAGACGTTCCTCCCTTTCGACTTTGACGACAACGGTCTCTCCCTTTTTAGCTAGATATGCCCCTTGAGTCATTACAAAAAGAGTATTTAGTAGCTTTTTCAACAGTCTTCCTCCTCAAAAAACGAATTTAAGTACCGGGAGAGACTTGAGCTGGACTTTTTAATTTGAGGCAGGCAAATTTCTTTCAACGAACAACTATCGCATTTAGGTCCGTAATCCCCTTTAGGAGTTACTCCCTCAGCAAGGAGATTTCTAAACTTTTTAATAAAATCCAGCGTAAGATTACGTAGTTTTTTATCGATTGGGACAATAAGCCTCCTTCTACTCTTACCGTAAAAAAGAGCTCCTTCTGGAATATCCACATTCAACATCTCCTCCAGACACAAGGCCTGTGAACAAAGCTGTATCTTATCGCAGGAGTCTTTTTTTCTACGTCCTCTTTTATATTCCACAGGATAAGGCAACCAGCTACCAGCCAATCCCGATAAAACTACCCCCTCTCTAGAAGAGGTTGGATGAAATTCCACCACATCTGCAATTCCAACCAAACCATATGAAATAGATTTTAAGGGTAACGATCTAGCAATTCGAATTCCGTCTCTGATCTCAACTTCTTCCGTATGAGCCTTTTCATGTAGAATCCGTCCTTCAGAAGTAAAGATGTTTTCCTCCCATACTCGCTCCAAGTGAATCAAAGCACATTGACGTTCGCAAAAAGCTAAATGTTGCAATCCTGAGATTGGAAGGAGCTCTTCCTCGGAAAACAAAAGATCACCTCCTCTATTTTTTGTTTTTAACCATTATTTTGATCTGTGTCTTACCCCACGCTCCCGTGAGAGAGCGACCTGGACGTAGGCGACGACGATCGAATCAACCACCCGTTTCAATCCACGCTCCCGTGAGGGAGCGACAAACACGTAGACATCCAGGCAGTCGGTGTGTTTGAGTTTCAATCCACGCTCCCGTGAGGGAGCGACGAGACCCCGATGCGCAGAGGCTAATCGGGGCAGGGTTTCAATCCACGCTCCCGAGAGGGAGCGACTTCATCCCTGTGGTCGTATGGGGAGCCCTGGCGGGTTTCAATCCACGCTCCCGTGAGGGAGCGACTGTTGCCTCACAATACGCCTCCGGCCGGAGCTGTTGTTTCAATCCACGCTCCCGTGAGGGAGCGACCAGCATCTCGCTGCGATACGCCAAGGACAACCCGACCGTTTCAATCCACGCTCCCGTGAGGGAGCGACAACCGGATGCGGTGTTTATAGACGTAGGCAGAGGTGTTTCAATCCACGCTCCCGTGAGGGAGCGACTGCCTCAAGTCCCATCATGCCACCCACGCTTTCGAGTTTCAATCCACGCTCCCGTGAGGGAGCGACAGCCAATACCTTCTTCGCCTCGTCCCTCGCCTGAGGTTTCAATCCACGCTCCCGTGAGGGAGCGACCCGGTCATCTCCTCCTGAGTGTATCCCAGCCGCCGTTTCAATCCACGCTCCCGTGAGGGAGCGACCAGGAGTATCACAGTGGGCAACGAGGACTATAAGGTTTCAATCCACGCTCCCGTGAGGGAGCGACATAGTGATACACCTCGTCAACTACTCCCCAGGAAGTTTCAATCCACGCTCCCGTGAGGGAGCGACTAAGGCCGTGCGCCTATTGCCCGCTCTTCGGCTAAGTTTCAATCCACGCTCCCGTGAGGGAGCGACAGATCCGCAACTTCCATATTTTCCTGCCCGTAGGCCGTTTCAATCCACGCTCCCGTGAGGGAGCGACTACCCATCTGGGATAGTTCCATTCTTAGGGTATCGTTTCAATCCACGCTCCCGTGAGGGAGCGACTTGCTTGGCGAGGCCGAGCCCCCGACCGACGACGTTTCAATCCACGCTCCCGTGAGGGAGCGACTTATTTCGAAGCCATTCACCAGGGTCAGGCAACGTTTCAATCCACGCTCCCGTGAGGGAGCGACAGTACCATCTACGTCAGCGGCATCAGTCAAGGAAGTTTCAATCCACGCTCCCGTGAGGGAGCGACAGATGTACGGTCCAGCTTCGGTTGTCGGAAAGGACGTTTCAATCCACGCTCCCGTGAGGGAGCGACTTTCATGGCTGCCAAATGTCCACTTTTGTCCATCGGTTTCAATCCACGCTCCCGTGAGGGAGCGACTTGCTACGTCATACCCAGCCATAATGGCGTTAGCGTTTCAATCCACGCTCCCGTGAGGGAGCGACCAGAGGCAGATAAAACCACTTCGGACCGTTGAGGGTGTTTCAATCCACGCTCCCGTGAGGGAGCGACCGAGACCTACTGTGAGGCGTGTTGGGATGTCTGGTTTCAATCCACGCTCCCGTGAGGGAGCGACGACATAGGGCGTTTTTTATCTCGGGCAGCGGGAAGTTTCAATCCACGCTCCCGTGAGGGAGCGACAAGTCCCCATTGCAGAGAGTGGCCGACAGGGTCGGTTTCAATCCACGCTCCCGTGAGGGAGCGACGGACTCTTCCCCGGCGTACCAGGGGTAGATGGCAGTTTCAATCCACGCTCCCGTGAGGGAGCGACTACTATATCGTTGCTATAACGTGGATGATAAATTTGTTTCAATCCACGCTCCCGTGAGGGAGCGACAGTGTCCTTCTCAATCGTTTGTATCACCGGGATTACTGACCCTTTTTCGCGAATCTCCAAGCACTTCGGCCTATCGGCTTTTAAAATCTCTGCAAAAAAGCTTCCGACCACTGCAAACTCTGAATCGCGAACCTCTTTTTCAACTCAACGTTACATTTATACAGACAGCTACTGGAGATCAAACCAATTTAGCAAAACTCCCAACATTGCTCGCTTATAATTCGCGATTCGTTAAAAACCGTCTATCTCCTCAAGAGAAATACCCTCTAAAAAATCCACTTCGTAGGACCCATCGGGGTTCACCGTCAAGGTTCCGTGCACTTTTGCCGAGGAAAAGTTCCCCATCTTTGAAGAATGCTCCCACCAGAGAACTTTTATGACAGACATAGATCCCTCTGGCCTAGCGGATGAGGCATCACCCTCGAAAATCTTGGGAAGAACTCTTTTTATCACTTCGGCATCCCCATCGCTAAAGCCAGTTCTCTCTGCCAACTGAGGACTGATCGCACCGTAGGTCACGTATATTCCATGATCGACCCGATGTTTCATCCCCATCGTATCGGAGCCTCTTTTCGAGCCATCCCCATCCCCGCTTACACTTTTTGTGATCTGTATACTTGCAACAGATACAGGCTCTACGGAAAAGGCAGACTGGATTGTCATGGGACCACGAATAGGAATGGAAACTCCGTTCTTGGTGTCACTCCCAAAAGCGAAGAGTTGTCCGAAGGTTCTCACGTCTAACCATTTTTCACAGGCTTTTTTAGCGAGATCCTCAGCTTTAGTCTTTTTAGAATCAAACGCATCCTTCCCCAGGCCAAACTCCTCCGACTCTGCCCTCTTTCTCAAACTAGGCATACTATCTACCCTATTTTGATCCGACTGCACGAATATAGAATGTCCGTCCTCCAGCAAGCGATCTCGTATCTTTCGCTTAAGACATACGTCTGAAACCTCTCCGTATCCTTCGTAGTCAATTCTGGGACGATTGCCGTTAAGCGGATCACCGTTAGGATTGGCTCTATCGACAGAGAATATCAAGGCGAAATCAATTTTCTTGCTCAAGCTCATTACTTGTTCCCTCCCTCGCTATTATCGGTAGCCGATTTATCCTTTTTTCTAAGCAATTCCAGCCTTTGACAATGAAACCCCAACAAGAACTCCCCTTTCAGAGGGGCATCGCTGGAGAAATCCGCACCGTCGAAAAGATCCATCACCGAGTCGAGATCCCTTTTCCTGTTGGTTATAAATCCGCCATGACCGCTACGCAAAAGCCTCTGCATATAGGGTTGAAGGGAGAGTTCTATGGTCCTCCAGGTCGAACAGGGATGACTGGCAAAACGCTGCATTAACCTTTCTGCCGATGTTGGTCTGGTCTCATCGGACTTGATAAGAGCAAAACTCTCCATTCCATCGGCGATCGCAAGAAGTCGCCCGAAAAGGTAACTTCTAGATCTGTTCTCAACATCCAATCCCACGGAGTAATACCTCCTTTTGTCTGTATTCTCATGTCGCCTGAAAAAGCCCCTGTAAAGGGCACAGGCGACACCTAAAGTTTTCTCCCACTCCTTGTAATCAGCTCCACCTTTCTTAGAGGCTCGCCTAGGAGCACAGGCTTTTCGAACTGATGAAGCGACTATGTCGTAGGGGATGTTTCTGGACTCCACTATCGCTGGCAAAATCCTCTCGTAGGTGAATCCCTTGAACTTCGTGTTCCCCTTCAAAGACTCGTCGTATGAACAGCCAACTATAAGAGGAGGAGCTGGGGCGAATTCCTCCCAATCCTCATATCTGCCTCTTCCAGTTCCTCCATCGTTCTTTCTCTGAAGCCAGGCGAAGTCAGAATGCCATTGGGCGACTCTCTCCACATATTCATGGGCAAAGCACTCTCTGTAGTATGTGATGCCCATTCTTCCAGGCGTAGCCGAATCGATAGACATTATGACCACAGACTCGTCGGGAGAAAGAGAACTTTTATAACCATTCACGTAGAGAGTCAGCTTTCTGGCAAACCCCTGCCCAAGATCGGAGGACAGATCAGGGCTCATGTCCCTTATGTCCACATCGGAGGTCTCGCATGCCCCTTCTCCTAGATCATCGAAATCAAACTCCGGCAGAGACTCCATCGGAGGTGGAACTTTTTTTCCGCTAATTGCCCAGGCAATAACGATCTGATCTCCATTCTTGAAACCCTGCCTATCTATGAGCCAGCGGAGAGCGCTGTGAGCCCTTTGAGAGACAGAACTCCCTACGTTGGCTGCCTGATAGCCCTCTTTCTCGATAGTTTTTCTACTATCGAAAAACTTTCCTCGAAACGTAAAACCGTCCTTATCGTTGCTCGATATGAGTTTTGCTTTGTCTCCGGAATTACGAAGCCTCGCCGGGTGATTTAGGGCTATGGCAACATCTTTTCCTGTCACATAGCACAAGCCCTTAATCGTTTCCTGGGACAATAAATAATCCCTCCAGGCTCGCTGAATCTCTAAATCTTTCCATGTGTTGGATTGGAGATCATGGGAGATCTCTACGGTCCAACACACTAAGGCACTTCCTTGTTCGAATTCTCCCTTCTCTTTAGGCAAAAACCTCAATAAAGAAGCCTTCTTTTGATCCTCATCGGAAAGTTGATCTGTACTACAGGCCAGTTTTCCCTTCGAATCCAGCCAGACCACGCTTTCTTTCACGAGATCGTCTATAACACATCCTTTACTAACATAGCTATACACTGCATTAACCCTTGAAAACGCGATATCCTGATGAGCCCTTAAAAAATCACGCCATTTTTTAAGTTGTTCTAAGTATCCATCAAAATACGGGGTTTTTTTACCTCCAAATTTAGCATAGTCACCTGCCACATATTGCAGTTTGTCAGCCAAAGGATGGGGGGCCTCTCCACTGGTTCTACCAGCGGATTTTTCAGTCGCCGGTAGAATTACCGGGACTTTCCCAATCACGCTGGCTCGCTTGAAATTCCCCTCGCCATCCAACACTATGTTTATGTGAGCGTTTTGAACTACGTGTCCCTCCGGGATCGGCTTTCCCTCCTGGAGGATGTTCAGTTCCATAGCTCTTTCATAGGTATCGTAAAGTTTACCCATCCAGCTCATGGCAATGCTCCTCTTCATCCACGTTCCGGAAATTATTCCCCTCAGAGAAAGATTTTGGCTCCATAGGACGGATATATCTCTTCACCGGGCAGTTCTCCGGACGGGGGAAGGTCACTATCCCTTTCTCCATAACCGGATACCAGAAACGACTGTACAGCTTCTCCTCCCCCGTCTCGTCGGGGTAGTCGAAACCATGGAACATCAGACCAAAAGCCAGTTCGTCCAGATCGTCATAATCACCCGAACCTTCGCCGAAAACACAGGGCTCCACGTATCCCTGGCAATCTCTGGTCCCTAAAAAGACATCCTGCCTACCCCCTCGATCCAGAGATCGCTTAGCTATGTTGTAATGCTTTCCGTCTATACGGTCACCGGCCAGTTCAGGTCTGTGTTCGTTCCACTCGAAATGGGCCACTACCTGGTACGAAACCTCATGCAGAAAGGTATATATGGACAAATCGTTTCCACCACCCCACTTAAGAGGCTTGGTACCCTTTGTCTGAGTGCGAAAAGAGCTCATCACCCTCACTTTATCGACATGCCAAATTATCGTTGGCTTCCAATATATCGATTTGAGGACTCCCTTCAGAGCCTCGTAAGTGGGGATATGATACGAGCACTTTTCCCCACCTATCCTCGTTATAGGGTCGGTGAACATGGCATATCTTCCCCACAACAAAAAGCTGAGACCGTTTTTAGGCATGTCGTATCTCATGACATCAACAGCTCCATAGGGGAGTCCTGCTCGAGGCAAAGACCAAAATCGGAGTTGTAGAAGGCTTTATCAAGGTAGAACACTCCCTCTCCTTCTTGAATTTCGTGAACGGCTCCCGCGTTACAGAGCCTTTTCCACACGTTTGGAAACACGTTTACGCTATATTGCTGAGCCCTCCTTAAAAGGGTTCCGTATTCTTCAAACTCGAACCCTATCGACAAAGAACACAGCTTCGAGATCAACTCCTTGCCTGCGCCGTAAGGACATATAACAGAGTTGGTCGGGGCGTCTATAGCTCTAAAAATGTCTCCTGCGAACTTAAACGACTGCAACAACAGAGGGGCCTTACCAGTGCTTTTTCTCTTAACATTGAACTCGGCTAAACCACTTTTATCGTTCAAAGAGAGCAGATTCAACAGGTTATCGTCCCGACTACCTTTACCGCTGAAGTTGTAGCCCATCTCGTCAGTCCGTTCGAAAAAGAAATAATCGAAATACCTGTATAAAGTAATCGGATCCAACAGTCCACTATAATCTGTAGCCTCACATGCCTTAAGCTCATGTCTATGTTCTTCCTCGTACTCACTTAAAATCCGTTTGGTCTTTTCCTGACCGATGAGAATATCCTTGAGGGTGGAGATTTTTTCCTCTGACGGATTTACGATAGAGACGTCTCCCATCATGGGAACTCCCTCGGAATCGCGTAACTCACCGTGTCTGTTGCAACGGCCTGCGGCCTGAGCTATGGAATCCAATCCCGCTATAAAACGTATTACCGCCCCGAAATCCACGTCCACCCCTGCTTCTATAAGCTGGGTGCTTATACACAAAACCCTTCTCCCCTCGCTCAACCTCTTGCGTATCACTGCTAAACGTTCTTTACGATGAGCCGGACACTGTCCGGTGCTGAGATGGAATGTCACCTCCGCTTCCGTCTCTGAGGAGCAATACTCGAAAAGCCTCTTCGCCCAGGTCTTCGTATTGACCACGACCAGACAATTGCCAAAATCTTCCAGCCTTTTCAGCGCTAGATCTCCGATCTCCTCTTTGCTCCAGCCCCCGGACCTAGATAGATTACTGACCCTGACTCTCCTAAGATCGTCGAAAAGAGAGGTTTTATCCGATACGAGCTCGCTGTTTTCAGCCATATGAAGCTCTCCTTTTTCCGCCAACCCCGGATTCCCTAGAGAGGAGAGCCTATCCAAGGTAGGCTGAGTAGCCGTGCAGAGAACCGCAGTGCTCCCAGCCTGCTCCACCAGAAAATTAAGGGCGTTACAA
Source organism: Dethiosulfovibrio russensis (assembly GCF_021568855.1). Taxonomy (NCBI): domain Bacteria; kingdom Thermotogati; phylum Synergistota; class Synergistia; order Synergistales; family Dethiosulfovibrionaceae; genus Dethiosulfovibrio; species Dethiosulfovibrio russensis. Next base: position 14,985 of record NZ_JAKGUG010000011.1, read on the forward strand.
AATAAATGGGTACACTTTATTGGCAAAGACTGTATTTCATCGAACACTAGAACGGTCTTGGCCAACATATGCATACGTCGAACCCTGCTATTACCCCCTCTGAACAGGGTCTCAAGAAACTGGACCATAGTGGTAAACACCACTGGACAATCCCAGTTTTCCGCCGCCAGCTTGTAACTCCAGGTCTGTCTTTCCGGTTCTATATTGGAATGATGTTCCAACACCCAGGGACAGGCGTCGCCTTCTCCCTCGAGAATCGATCGAACTTCCTGGGCGTTCTGCTCTATGATGGATGTGAAAGGAACTACGTATATGATTCGATGTAGATCGTGACGTAAGGCATGTCGCATGGCGTATCTTAGACTGAGCAGTGTCTTCCCTCCGCCGGTGGGTACTGATAGGGTATATATTCCTTGGGGATCATCGGCCCTTTCGAGGCACTCGTCGGAGATCCGACGCCTTATCTCGTTGACCTGGCTATCCTGCTTATAGGAATCCAGGACTCTCTCCAGTCGGTCTATTCCCGTTTGCCAGTCAAAATCACGTCGTCTCAGACGTTCTTTTTTTCTACTGGGATCCTCGAACTCGGCGCTGTCGATTCTGTCGGCATCCACCAGACAACTGAGGAGAAATCTGGCTGTCATTCCCAGGTTGAAGGCCCCAATTGTGGAAAAACCATATTTTTCGCCGGTAGAAAACCTGGCGGTTTTGTTCAGATAACTAAAAAAACTGTTCACCGTCGAATTTACTTTAGAGTCATCGAGACTCTCGTTCAAAAGGGTCTTCAGCTCATTCTCCATTGCCGACAAACACTCAGAGTAGCGAGTACCTTCGTCGGGTTTGTCCATTCTGTCCCAGAAAACCAGCTTATCGTCCTTTGAAAGACAGTCGATCATGCCACTGTGATGGGAGGCGATACACAGAGCCATAATCTGAGCGCAGACCTCTCCTTGTCCGCATTTACCTACCCCTCGGAGCTTTTCCCATATATATTTTGCCCCGGCAGTAGAGTGATCTATCTTGCCTTTTTTGGAGAAAGGATCCATATATTCCTCGCTGTCGGGATTAATCTTTCCCGAGGACGAAAGCAGGTAGTTCTGGAATGATCTACTGTATTTACCTAAGTCATGGAGAAGACCGATCATCTTTCCCGCATCGCCTAATCCAATTTTCCCCGCAAAGCTTTCGCTCAACCTTCCAACATTTCTCAAATGGTCCATTAGCGGTTGTTCCCATCCATCTCCGCCTCTGACGTGAGCCAAGTATCTGACAAGACGATCCTTTAAAACCATGGACATCAGTCCCTTCGTCTATGAAAGAGTTCTTTTCGTCGATTACCTCTTCAAACCAAACACGGCGTTTTAAGAGGTAATCGACACAATACGCATAACATAAGACTTTGCTTCAATCCACGGGCCTTGCTGACCCGACTTATAACATAATACTTTGAACCAAGGATCTCCTGCGTTTTTATTATGGGGGTCGACGACTCCATCTCTTCAGATGAACCTCTCCCCCCAAAATCTTTATCGCAGAAAAACCGATGCCACTGTTCTGATAATACATCTGTTTTTTCTCATGTCAAGACAAATAACAATGCTAGGTAAATCAGAAAAAATTCTCCGCTCCCCGTCGCCTCTCCCTGTTAAACCATCCTGAACATCTCGTACTGTTCTACCGACTCCTTGACGAAGCCCGTTTCATCTAGAAAAGGACGGATATCTATGTTATCTGGCATACTGACGCTCAGCTTTTCCGGGCGGACCGCATCGACCCCACGGCAGAGAAGATTCCGCCCTATTCCCCTCCTTCTGCAAGAGTCCGACACCCAGAGAAAATAGACCTTTCCCGAGCCTGATATCACCGTCGCTCCGACCATCTCGCCCCTTTCGTATGCGGCGAAACACCGGGAGGTTCGATCGGAACAAAAATAATCCGCCTCGTTCTGCCAGTTGATATGGACCGACGACATTCCCTCCCTGCATTCCCTCGCGATCGAGACATCCGTCTCCACCACATCGACGCCGACGGGGGGACGAAGAGGGCTCTCCACCGTATTTCCCGTCGACCTGCCGAAGTAAAGCAGCTTGTTCCTCCTCTCGTAGCCTCGCCTCTCGTAGAACCTTATGGCTCTTTCGTTGTCCGCCAGGACCTCTAAGCTGAGACGCTCGCACCCTATCTCCATAGCGTTCTCCAGAAAAAGCTCGAAAAGACGTCCACTGACGCCGGTTCCCCGAATCTCGGGAGGAACGCATAGAGTACCGCACCTCATGTTTCGATATCCGTCGAATCGTCTGACACCGCCCAGTATCAGCCCGGCAGGCGCTCCATTTTCGACCGCGACGAAAGAGTGGTCCGTACCGTTGCCCTCCGGACCGAAGAATCTGTCGAAAAAACCGTCGACGTCCAGAGTCATAGGGACGGGATAATCGGAAAATCCCAGGACAAACGATTCGTATATAACCTCTCGGTCCACCTTCGAACATCTTATGTAATCCATGCAGCATCTCCTTCCGCAAGAGTATTTTAAATCGATGATACACCATCGCCCCTCGATTTCACTTGCATCTGCCCTACCCAGAGGCTAAAGTGATCTAAGAATCTTGAAACGATAAGGAGCTGATTCACTTGAAGATACGCCCGTTCAAACTGGAGCGATATTTCGCCAGATACGAGTTCTCGGTGAAACACATAATGAGCGCCTCGGACTGCGAGAGCGTTACAGTGGCCGAACTGATGGCCCTCGGGGGCGACGAGACCATGGAGGCCTGGAAAGACCTGCGCCTCAACTACACCGAGCCCAAGGGGCATCCTGACCTGCTGGCCGGAATCGCCGATCGCTATGACGGAATCGGCCCGGAGAACCTGATAACTCTGGTCCCGGAGGAGGGCATATTTCTGGCGATGAACGCCCTTCTGGAACGAGGAGACCACGTAATAGCCCTGTCGCCTATATATCAGTCGCTGCTTGAGATTCCAAGGTCGATAGGATGCACACTGTCCGAATGGCCCCTCGTGCTTGAGAGAAACCGCTGGAAACTGGACCTGGATCGCCTGGAGTCGCTTTTAAAGCAGGAGACCAAGCTGCTGGTTGTCAACTTTCCCCATAACCCCACGGGATTCCAGCCCACGAAGGAGGAGTTCCGAAGGATACTGAGCCTGGCGGAAGAGAGGGGAGTATGGGTCTTCTCCGACGAGATGTACCGGGGCCTGGAGCCTACCTCGGAGCTACGTCTACCATCGGCGGCGGAAATATACCCCAAGGCCGTAAGTCTTTCGGGGCTTTCCAAGTCGTACGGACTGCCGGGGCTGAGGATGGGATGGCTTGCCAGCACCGACCACGACCTGATGGAAAAGGTGACCTGTCTGAGAGACTACACCACGATATGCGGCTCCGCCCCGTCGGAACTCCTGTCCATAATGGCCCTGAGATGTGCCGACGATCTGATGGAACGTTGCAGAAAGATAGTGGCTGAAAACGGCGTAACCGCGGCGGAGTTCTTCGGTAAACATGAGGACCTGTTCCGCTGGATTCCTCCGATGGCCGGATCCATCGGCTTTCCAGTGCTGAACGGAGACTTTCCGGCGGAGGATTTTTTCGCCCACGTCGTGGAGAAGAAAAACCTCATGGTCCTGCCAGGATCGGTGTTCGGGGTCGACAAAAACCACTTCCGAATCGGCCTGGGACGTAAGGACTTTTCCAAATGCTGTGAGATCCTGGAGGAATATCTGAAAGAAAGAGGCTAGCATCGCGTCCAGGAGGATAAAACTCCCTCTTGCCAAACTTCGCTTTAGTGTCTACAATATCGCATAATCCAAGACGCCTAAAAGAGAGGAGGACTTGCTTTGAACAGTTTTACCGATTTTAAAGTCGCATCGGCAGTCATAGTCATGAACCTAGTTATTAGCTGCAGGTCCTATCCTGGAGCTTCCGTTGGCGTTTAAACAAAAGCTGACCACACTTCAGGCCGGGATCTTACGAGATCCCGGCCTTTTTTTATAGACACATCTAAAAAGGCAGGTCTTCCGTAAGGACCAGTCGTCTTGGATATCACTACATCACCTAGGAGGTTTTGCAATTGAGTGGAAACGGCAACGGAACCGAAAGAGAGCAATGGGGAAGCCGAATGGGATTCATGCTCGCCGCGGCAGGGTCCGCGGTGGGATTGGGAAATATATGGCGTTTTCCCTACGTAACGGGTAAAAACGGAGGAGCGGCCTTTCTCATAATCTACCTCGCCATGGTGTTCTGCATCGGCGCCTCGGTCATGCTGGCCGAGTTCGCCATAGGCAGGGCGTCCAAGAGAAACTCCGTCGGGGCCTTCCGCAAGCTCAAGGGCGGAGCCTGGCCTATAGTCGGGTGGCTCGGTCTGATAGTGGCCTTTTTGATCCTCTCCTACTACGCCGTAATCGGAGGCTGGACACTGGCCTATATATTCAAATCCTTCACCGGGCTTATGACGGCAGGGAGCGCCGAGGACGTCCAAAACATCTTCCTCACATTCATCGCCGATCCGGTCCAGGTCATCGCCGCGTTCTTCGTCTTCATGGCCCTGGTGGTCGTCGTGGTCTACCGAGGGGTCGGCGAGGGTATCGAGAAGTACTGCAAGGTGCTAATGCCCGGACTTTTCATAATACTGATAATCCTCATGGTCAGGGCCCTCTCGCTGCCCGGAGCCGCGGAGGGAGTGGCCTTCTATCTCAAGCCGGACTTCTCCAAGGTCACTGGAGCAACCGTCATAGACGCCCTGGGACAGGCCTTCTACTCCCTCTCTCTCGGCATGGGAATACTGATCACCTACGGAAGCTACATCTCCAACGACGAGGACCTGCCTAAATCGGTGGCCACAGTCACCTTCCTGGACACCATGGTGGCGTTTCTCTCCGGATTGGTGATATTTCCCACCGTCTTCGCCTTCGGTGTGGACGCAGGAGCCGGGGCCGGACTGTCCTTCATAGCCCTCCCGGCGGTGTTCTCCAAGATGTGGGGAGGACCGGTCTGGTCCGCTCTCTTCTTCGCCCTGCTGTTCATAGCGGCACTAACCTCCTCGGTGTCGCTATTCGAGGTGGTCATCTCCTACTGCATGGACGAGCTCAAATGGACCAGAGCCAGATCTTCCTGGATCATGGGAACGGCCATATTCCTCTTCGGCATACCGTCGGCCCTCTCAAACGGGGCCATGGACATAAAGCTCTTCGGCATGGGCTTTCTGGACGGTCTGGACTGGCTCTGCAACAACCTGCTGCTTACCACCTGCGGCATACTGATCTGTCTGTTCGCCGGATGGGTAGTAGGGGACAGGATGAAAAAGGAGGTCACCAACGACGGCGGACGTCCCTTCGCCCTGCTCTCGCCCTGGACCTGGATCCTCAGGGTGGTGGCCCCCGCCGCCATACTTGTGATCATCTACAACGGACTGAAGTAGAACCGCACTGAAAAAGGCGTAGACGGTTCGTCAAAAACCGTCTACGCCTTCTTCCTTCCCACGGTCATCTCCACCGGGCCATGGCCCTGCATGCCGCCCTCGTCGGGGAGAACCCTGACCTCCGTCGACCCGAAACCTACCTCCAGCATGGCGCTCGAGATCTGACCGGTCCTTATTGACATATCCTCGCCCTGCAACGTGGTGGGCAACCAGCTCAGAACGCTGTCCGCCGGGCCAGTGCCGTCGAAACTGATCCCGTCGGACATGACCACGAAAACACCGCCTGGGTTGAGCGCATCCCGCACCTTCGTCATTACGGAGGACAGATCGTCACGATAAAAATTCAAGGTAAAATTAGCCATTATCAGGTCATACCCGGAGCCGATATCGTCTTTCATGTAGTCGCCGGACCTCACGGTCATACGGTCCTCCATACCGTACTCTCGGACGATCTCCTCGGCCACCTTGGCCACCGGAGACTGGTCTAGAACCACGGATTTCATCGAATCGTGGACCGAGGTCACGGCGACGGCGATTATCCCGGGCCCGGCACCGAGATCCAGCATGCTGCCAAACGACTGGAACTCCGGCAGTTCGGATACCCTATCGGCTATGAACTGAGCGCGACCGCAACGGGAATGATTGACGGTTATACGCGCCCCCTGCTCCCATATGGCAGGATCGGCTATGTTCTTTCTCTCCTTGGGACCGTTTTTCACCAGGTCCTTCATACCTCCGTTCATGACGGGCAACATCCATTTTTCCATATACAGCAAGGACTCGCCCAGCGAGGTCTCGCCTTCGGACGTGAGGAACGACTCGGCCTGTCCGTTGTTTACGTACTTTCCATCTTCCTTCGACAGACACCCCAGAGCGACCAGGGCGTTCATCATATGCTCGGTATTTTCCCTATGGAGACACAGCCCGTCGGCCACCTCGTCGGAGGTAACGGCCTCGGTAGTAAGATCGAACAGGCCGAGCTCTATTGCGGTCTTAAGCAGTTCCCATCGGAGGGTCTCCCGCTGAAACATAAAAAACCTTCCCCAATCCGAATTCACCTTAGGCAGTTCTTTTCTCATCGTATCTTCCCTTCTTTCTGCTTTTATATCCGAATACGAGAACCTTGCTCACTCATAAGTTCGATTGACTAAACTAATCGATTATATCCTCTCTGTCAAGAGAATCTCTGGCTCATCCTAGACGTAAGACGGTCCCGAGAGCGGAGCCGCCATCGATTTTCTAGAAGAACAAGCTATAATTTACTATAGTTTTATACTACCGTTCCAAGCTAAAGATAGTCCCTGTAACAAGTCGTCGATCGCTGGCGTAAAAACGAAGGGAGATATGATCGTGAAGAAACTACGAATAACCTTGATATTATTCATCGTCTTTTCGAGCTTAACCATGAAGGGATCGGCATGTTCCATCTCTCTTCTAGGAAACGACCAAAAAACCTTGATCGCCAGAAACATGGACTGGCCGGAACCAACCGGGATGGTCTTGAAGAACCTGAGCGGGATAGAGAAAACAGCCATGCTTTCCCCCGACGGTTCCACTCCGTATACTTGGACCTCCTCCTACGGAAGCATAACTTTCGACCTTGTGGTGGAGACTCGCTCGTATGGGGAGCTCAGCGCTCCCGGGTGCGGACTCAACGAAGCGGGTTTCTATGCGGCCACGCTGTTCGTGGACCCGCCGAAATATCCCGGACCTGGAAGCAAGCCTTTTCTCAGCTGCATAGAGGTGGCAAGGGTTCTGCTGGACACTTGCTCAAACGTGTCGGAGGCTTTAAGCAAATTCAACGAATTCGGGATTACCGGATTGGTCATAGACGATGAGCTCTCCTGCGATATGCACTGGTTTCTCGCAGACAAAGAGGGAAACTGCGCCATCGTGGAATTCCCCCCGGAAAACTCGGGGACGATCTCAGTCAACTATCCGGGTAAAAAGTGCATGACCAACGATTATTACGGCCCCAGTTACGCCAACTTGGCTAGGTACCAGGGATTCGGAGGGACTCTGCCCATTCCTTCCGACGAACACAAAAGGACGTCCGACGTAAGGTTCGTTCGCGACGTTTATTTTTCGGAAGAGGTAATGGCGAAAGAGGACATATCCAAAGACGACGGATTTTTCGTAATGGGGAAGGTGGCTCAGACGGAAGGGACCAAGGGCTCGGACTCCCCGACGGATTGGACCATAGTCTACGACCTCAAGGGTCTCAACCTTTCCTGGACCGCTGTAAACAACGAGCTGCGAAGGGATATCGATCTTACCCGCCTTGACTTCTCTTCGTCGGAAAAGGTGACGTCAATGGATATCCAGTCGTCCGGCTCGGGAGACGTGACGTCGAACTTCGGTGAAAAAACCGAAGGAACCAGCAGCGGCTGTAACGTCGGAGCTACATCCTCCACCCTGGCGCTTCTACTCGTCCCACTCGTGTTTATGGGGAAACGATAATAAAGAAACGTACAGGCCCCACGGTTCTGAGAACCGCGGGGCCTGTTTATCATTGATAACCACACATAGCAACTTTATCGCAAAAGTCTACAAGCCTAAACACATGTATTACATAATCATCTCTAAGAATCTGACATAATTACAAACAAGAATCTTACTCTTTATCTAACAAAAGGCCTTCCGGAAGGGGCCAAAGCGTCGGCCAGCCATCTGGGATGCATGGACATCAGAGGCTCCGGCAGAGCGTGGGGATCGAAGAAACCGGCGTCCAGCGTCTCGGGTCCGGAGGTGATCAGAGAGCCACCCATTACTCGGCAGAGGAAACAGCTGGTCACGAAATGGCAGATGCGACTGTCCGGATAGGTTATCACCTGCGACACCGGATCGGAGTAGAGCCCTATCAGCTCCTCGACCTCCACCTCTAGACCCGTCTCCTCACGGATCTCCCTGACCACGGCGGTCTGCACGGTCTCGCCGGGCTCGACGTGCCCCGAGGGGATGCCCCATCGTCCGTTATCGGAGCGGCGCATCAGAAGGACTCTGCCCGATTCGTCCAGCACCACCCCTGCGACCCCGGGCTCCACCGACTCGGGCCAAGGATAGGTGGGAGAGTCCCAGGCTCCCATGGAGATCGATTCGTCGAAGAGGTCGCCCAATCCGTCTATCCGTCCATCCGGATTTCTAAAGTCCAGCTTGCCGGGATAGGTCTCGGCGGATCCCATTAGTATGGCGTCTATACCGGCCCTGTGAGCTCCCAGAACGTCCACGTAAGGGGTATCGCCGATCATGACGGCACGTTTTCCCGGAGCCAGGGTCCTCCTGGCCTGCTCGAACATGGCGGTCCAGGGCTTGCCCACCGAGAGGGGTCTGGTTCCGCTTCCGGCGATGAGTGCGTCCACCACCACCCCAACCCCGGAGAGGACTCCCTCCGAACTGGGATAAGTGGGGTCCTCGTTGGTGGCGACGAAGAGAGCCCCCTGTCGGATCGCCAGAGCAGCCCGTCGGATCTGTCCCAAGGTGACGTCGTCGTCCCATCCCACCACGACCGCCTCGCATGGCGGAGCCTCCGTCAGAGACAGCCCCGCGTCGGTCATGGCCTTTCTCAGTCCGCCGTGGCCCAGCACCCAAACCGGGCCGATGCCCCTGTCGGACAAAACCCTGGCGGTGGCGGTTCCGGAGGTGATCACCTCTTCCTCCTTTGACTCTATCCCCAACTCCTTCAACCGGCAGACTATATCGCTTCCGTCAGTGGGGTTATTGGTGAGAAACCGGACGTCCTTGCCCATGGAACGGAGCCTGTCCAGAGCAGAGGCGGCACCGTCGGTCTGACGATCTCCCACGTATACGACCCCGTCTAGGTCGAGAAAAAAAGCGTCGTATCTATCGGCTATCATAAAAACCACTTCCTTCGATGGCTAACTGTATATGCAAGGCCATCATGATACAACGGAGGCGGTAAGTTTGCCAGAAGACCTAGGATCTGTAGACCTCCTCGTAGGCTCTTCTCAGCTCTTCGATGGGGCCCTCCCATACGAAGGAGACCTCGCCGCTTCTGGGAAGCACCAGTCTGGGGCTGCCTTTTCTGAACTTCTTGTCTCTTGCGATATGGCACTCCAGATCGGACCAGGGGCGATCGGGACGGCGGGGAAGCCTCAGATCCGTCAGAAGCCGGTTGAGCCTGTCCAACCTGTGTCTGTCGCACTCGCCCAGCCTACAGGAGAGCTCGGTCGCCACGACCATTCCTACGGCCACCGCGTCTCCGTGGCTCCAGTCGCGGTATCCCGAAGCCGCCTCCAGACCGTGAGCCACAGTGTGTCCCAGGTTGAGTCTGGTCCTGACGTCGTGCTCCCTCTCGTCCCGGGAAACCAGGTCGAGTTTTATGGAAGCACACCGAGCCACAACCTCCACCAGCAAACCGGGGTCGCGCCGCAGAAGGCCTTCGACGTTTCTCTCCAGAAGGTCGAAAAGCTCTGGATCCTCTCCGAGACCGTATTTGACCACCTCTCCCAGTCCCTGACGGTAGTCCTTCCAGGAAAGGGAGGTGAGACAGTTCACGTCGGAAAGGACTATTTTCGGACGATGGAAGGCTCCGACCAGGTTTTTGCCCTGAGGCAGATTCACCCCGACCTTGCCTCCTATGGAGCTGTCCACCTGGGCCAGAAGGGTGGTGGGACACTGGACGAGCTCTATGCCCCTCATCCAGGTTGCGGCGGCGAATCCGGCCACGTCTCCCACGCAGCCGCCGCCCAGGGCCAACACCACGTCGCCCCGGTCCATGCCGACGGAGAGAAAGTCGTCGTACAGTCCTTCCACCACATCCATGGTCTTGGCATCCTCGCCTCTCGGTAAAACCGAACGTCCTCGGGTCTGGCCTACCACCGGCTCGAAGAGAGGTCCCGTCATGGAGTCGGCCACCACGTAGGTGTCGGTCCGTCCGAGAAGCTCCGGAAGTTTCGACAGCACTCCCTGGCCTACCACCACCAGGCCGGTCCTCTCGTCCCCGAGGATCCTCTGATCGCAGTCGCCCTTCAGCGGAAGTGATAGCCCCTCCCGGACCGCCTCCGCCACTTGGGAGACGTTAAGATGATCCGTCTCAACCCTCAGGTCGCCGTCGCTGTAAAGGGGACGCCGCCTCTCCCAGAGGTCCTCCAGGTTCTCCATCTTCAGAAGAGGCCTCTGTCCCGGTTGGGCCGCCACCCTGTTTTTTACCGTGTCCGCCGAGGCATCCAATATAACAAGTCTGCCCTTCTTGCGGATAAGCTCCCGACCCTTGGGATCCTTCAGGGCACCGCCGCCCAGGGCTACTATGCACCGCTCCAGGTCCGATATCTCTCTAAGCGACTGGGCCTCCAGTCTGCGAAAGCCTTCCTCCCCCTGAGAGGCGAATATCTCCGCCACGGAGGCCCCGGCCCTCAGCTCTATGGCCTTGTCCAGATCCACGAAGGGAAGTCCCACCGCCTCGGCCAGCCTCTGGCCCACCGAGGTCTTTCCGGATCCCATGAACCCTCCGAGAAAAACCAGCTCTCCTCTACTCACGACGATCCCTCCCTGTCTCCAGACGAAGTTCCGAGACCCTCCGCTCCAGGTCCGCCATAACGTCTCCTCCGAACCTTTCCGTGAGGGCCGAGGCGGCCACCCAGGCCACCATGGCCTCTCCCACGACGCAGGCGGCGGGAACCGCGCAGCTGTCGCTCCTCTCGAAATGGGCCATGGTATTCTCACCTCTGGCCAGGTCCACCGACCTCAGAGGCTTCCTCATGGTGGGGATGGGCTTCATCGCCGCCCGCACCAAAACGTCCTGGCCGTTGGTCATACCTCCCTCGAGGCCGCCGGCTCTGTTCGATAGGCGGACTATCTCTCCGTCCTCGACGGCGATCTCGTCGTGAACCAGACTGCCGGGGAGCGCCGCGAGGTTGAACCCTCCGCCTATCTCCACTCCCTTTATGGCAGGTATGGACATAACCGCCCCGGCCAGCCTGCCGTCCAGACGTCGATCCCACTCCACGTAGGACCCGACCCCTACGGGCATACCCCAAAGGGACACCAAGAAAGTCCCTCCCAAAGAGTCTCCCTCCTCCTTAGCCTTGGAGATCCGGGATATCAGGACTTTCTCGTCCACCTCTCTGGGACAGCCGAGATCGGAGGTCTCCGCCCTGGTCCACTCTTCCTCCGACAGAGGATCCTCTATGGCGACCCCACCGATGGAGGTGACCGCACCCCTGACTGTTACCCCGAGCCTATCGAGAAGAGCCCGGGCGACGGTCCCGGCCAGGGTCAAGGCGGCGGTGGACCTGGCGCTGGAGCGCTCCAGCACGTTCCTCATGTCCGAGTGTCCGTATTTGATACCTCCGACCATGTCCGAGTGCCCCGGTCTGGGACAGTCGATCCGCCTGTCCTCCGCCTTCTCCGGATCCACCTTGTGGGGATCCAGAGCACCTCTCCAGGACTCCCACTCTGTGTTCTCCAGACAGATAGACAGAGGCGCCCCGGTGGTCACTCCATCTCTCAGGCCGCTCCACACCTCCAGGCGATCCCTCTCTATGGCCATCCTGGGGCCTCTTCCCCATCCTCTGCGTCTTCGGGCCAGCTCGGACTCCAGCAGATCCCTGGGCAGCTCCAGTCCGGCCGGAAGTCCCTCTACTATCGTGACGAGACCTCTTCCGTGGGACTCGCCTCCTGTGAGAAAACGGATAGCCATGATCCCGGTCAGCCTCTCGTCGGCACGAGGTCTTCGGAGAGTTCCTCCAACTGGGAGAAGAACTCGGGGTAGGAGATGGAGACGCAGTCGGAACCCAGTATCTTCACAGGTCCGTCCGCCGCCAGTCCCGCCACGGCCATGGCCATGGCGATACGGTGGTCCCCTCTGCTGTCCACGGTGGCTCCCCTGAGCCTCTGGGATCCCGGGATGGTCCAGCCGTCGTCGTGCTCGGTTATATCCGCTCCCATGGCCCTCAGTCCCTCGGCCACTGCGGCTATGCGGTCGCACTCCTTTACCCTGAGCTCTCCCGCTCCTCTTATCTCGGTGGTTCCCTCCGCCTGGGTGGCTGCCACTGCCAAAACGGGCAGCTCGTCGACCATGGACGGGACCATGTCGGACCCTACCGATACGGAGCTAAGAGAGGAGCTTCTGACGATCAGGTCCCCGACCGGCTCGCCTCCCTGGGCGCTCTCGTTCTCGACAGAACAGTCCAGCCCCATGGACCTAAGGACCTCCAACAACCCCGTCCTGGTGGGGTTCAGTCCCACTCCGGAGAGCCGGACCGACGAGTCGGAGCATATCGCGGCCGCGACGATCCAGAAGGCCGCTGAGGAGAAGTCTCCCGGCACCCTCCAGGATCCTCCGGGAAGGTCGTCGAAGGGATACACCGTGACCGAGTCCCCGTCCCGCCTTATGGGAACCCCCAGATGCTCCAGCATTATCTCCGTGTGGTCCCTGGTCGACAGGGGCTCCACGACCGTCACGCTGCCCTGGGCTGAGAGTCCCGCCAGCAACAGGGCGCTCTTGACCTGGGCGCTCGCCATCGGCAGGACGTACTGGCCTCCGGTCAGCCTGGTTCCCCTTATGGAAAGGGGGAGCCTCTTGCCTCCGTCCCGGCCGTCTATCCTCGCCCCCAGAACCCTTAGGGGATCTACGATTCTGCTCATGGGACGACGTTGCAGGCTGTCGTCGCCGGTGAGCACCGAGAAGGTTCCGGGGACCCCGGCCAGCAGTCCGCAGAGCAATCTGGCCGTGGTGCCGGAGTTTCCTGCGTCCAGCGTGCGGGACGCCTCGGCTATGCCCTCTCCTCTGGCGACCTTGACCCTGTCTCCCTGGCGTTCAACCGAGCAGCCCAACCTCTCCACGCAGTCCAGAGTGCTGGCGCAGTCCGCTCCGGAAGAGAAGTTGGTCACCTCTATTCCCCGGCTGGACAGAGCTCCGAGGATACCCACCCTGTGGGATATGGATTTATCTCCAGGCACCTCTACCGTGCCGTTTATGGATCGAGTCATCTCGTTTCCTCCTTAGACGGGCCAGCCAAAACGGCTTCCCTGTATCGGGCCGCTCGAGCCGCCCCTCGAAGAGCTTCCTCGGGAGATGCGTCGATAAAGGCCTCCAAAATCTTCACGGTACGACGAATAGCCGGCACCAGTTTTTCGTTGTGTTCCAGGACCGAGGCCGTCAGCCAGGAAGGTCCGGACGCCACCCGGGACGTGTCCCTGAAGCCTCCCGCAGCCATCTTCGAGATCCCGGGAAGCCGCTCCATGGCCTCTCCGGCTCCGAGAGCCAGTGCCGAAGCCAGAACCATGGGAAGATGGCTGATCCAGGCAACTGTCTCGTCGTGCTCGTCTGGATCCATGCATAGGGTCGAAGCCCCGAGGAGCGCCGCCATCTCCTCCGCCAGAGACACCGCCTTCTCATCGACGTCGGATCCCGGAACGAGGGCGATCGTCGCCCCCTCCACCAGGTCCGGCGAGGCGTTGGCCCCCCCTCCGATCTCCTTGCCGGCCATCGGGTGAAAGCCAAGGTGCCTTTTTCCCCATATACGCCCCAGGGTCCGATGAAGGTCTCCCCTCACGCTGGAGAGATCCAACACCGCCTCCAGTCCGTCGCCGAAGGGCGCCGCCGACAGGGAGACGGGAACCATGAGTTCCACCGGGACCGCCAGAATCAGGACTTCGGATCGTGCCGTCAGCCTCTCCAGCGAGGGGGCCCTGTAGGAGAAGAGTCCCATGGACTCTCCCAGGTCCAGGGCGGAGGAATCTCTATCCCAGGCGGCAACCGAGGCGCACCGCCCCCAGGACGTCAGCCTCCCTGCCAGGGAGCCCCCCATAAGTCCCAGTCCGACGATCCCTACATGGCGACCTTCAAGCCCCATTCGGATTCCTCCGGTTCCAAAGCCTCCATAAGCCGGGAGATCCGGTTCATCAGCCCGTCGAAGGCTGGAAGGTCCAGCGACTGGGGGCCGTCGCAGAGGGCCTCCTCAGGCCGGGAGTGGACCTCCACTATGAGACCGTCCGCCCCTGCGGCCAGAGCCGCCAGGCTCATGGGAGCCACCAGATGTCTCTTGCCGGTGGCGTGGCTCGGGTCCACCACCACGGGAAGATGGGTCAACGATTTGACCAGAGGCACTATGCTCAGATCCAGGGTGTTTCTGGTGCTCTTGTCGAAGCTTCTTATGCCCCTCTCGCACAGGATCACCCGGGAGTTTCCCCCGGCCAGTATGTACTCCGCCGCCTGAAGCCACTCGTCGACGGTGGAAGCCATCCCCCTCTTGAGGAGTACCGGAGTGTCCACCCGTCCCAACGCCTTGAGCAAGGGGAAGTTCTGCATGCTCCTGGTTCCCACCTGGAGGATGTCCACCTGAGGGGCCAGCCATTCCACGTCCTCCGGCGACATGACCTCCGTGACTATGGGAAGCCCTGTATCCTCCCTGGCCTCCAGGAGGAGGTCTATTCCCTGACTGCCCAGCCCCTGGAAGGAGTAGGGGTTCGAACGGGGCTTGAAGGCCCCTCCCCTGAGCACCGAGGCCCCGGAGGACGCCACGCCTCTGGCGGTCTCGAGAAGCTGTTCCCGGCTCTCCACCGAACAGGGCCCTGCCATGACCGCCACGGAGCCGCCGCCGATGGAGAGCCCCCGACCTATCTGGACCGGACCCTGAGGCCCCGACACCTCCAGGCTGGCAAGAGGGTAGGAGCAGTTCGTCCGCGAAACCGCCTTCACGGAGGGAAGTTTTTTAAGCTCCAGGTCCGTCTCGGAATGTCCCTCGCAGACTATGGTGCTGCCTCTGCGTCCCGGAACCACCCTTATCTGCATCCCTCTGCGTTCCTGATGGTCGCAGACCCTGGCTATGTCGAGACTGGAACTCCGTTCGTTCATTTGGACGACTATCATATTCGTGACCTCCCGTCAGATAATTAAAAAATCGAATAAAAAAAGGGCCGGAGCCCGGATGAAAAATCCGGATTCCGGCCCTTTAAGCCTGCCTTTATTGCGATACCCCTCCTGTGGAGGGTCTACCCGACGGCAGCAGGTCCCGATGACGGATTTCCATGCGAGCTGAGACCACTGGCGTAATAGCGCCACTGGCCGTCGGTAAAGCTATAGGAGTAAGAACTATCGATGGAGATGGAGACTATCGGCTGGTTCTTAGCTCGTTCCGTCACGGGTATTCCTCCTTTCGTCGTCGGATAATTTTATCGTGCTGTATTGTCGATGCATTTTACGGGGTTACGGAGAATTGTCAAGGGGCAGTTTCTATTTTTCGATCCACCGGGAGTCCCCTTATAGGAAATAACGCCTGTCATCTCCGATAAATTGTCTAGGAGAGCGGGTCATGTATTTCTTAAAGACACGGGAGAAATAGCCCACATCGTCGAACCCTACGGACATAGCCGCCTCTGTGACGTTGCAACCTTCCAGGCTCAGGAGAGCGGCCGCCTTCTCCACCCTCATGCGGTTGACGTAGTCCACGAAGGTTCTCCCGGTACTTCTCCTAAACAGACGACAGAGGTGTCCCACCGACATATGAGCGATATCGGCAGCCTCGGGCAGAGAGACGCCCTCTCGATAGTTCTTCTCTACGTATTCGAAAACGGCCGACAGAGCCTGCCTCTTCCTCATGAGGATTTCCACGTCGCTGGAGACCAGGGACATCACTCCGCAAGAGCGAAAAAGTTCCTCCAGTAAACCGAAAACTCCCCCTAAAACTCCCAGTTCGTAGCCCTCGTCGCACCTACGACATCTTTCCACGACAGAGTCCAAAAGCCGCCTTATGCCATCGCCTACGGGCCTTCGTCGAAAGGTCACGAGCCCATTCCTCAAAGGGCTCAGATACCTCTCCCCGCAGGGGAATATGCCGTAGGAAGACAGCAGATCTATGTCGATTCTGAAGACGAAATAACGAAGCTCGTCCGAAAGCCCCTCTCCATAGTGCAGTTCTCCCCTGTTCACTATCAGGACTTCGGAGGATTCCATCTCGTACTCCCTCTGATCGCAGAAGATCCTGGCCCTTCCGCTTAAAAATCGAAAGAACTGCAGGTGATGGTCGTGAAAATGGGGCTCGAACAGGGGACCTCCTCCTATTTTCACATGTTCCAACACGGAGACGGGAAAGGACATGTCGGAGAGAGTTACAAGTTCGCCGTCCATAGCGGCCTCCACATACATCAAAATAATCCCTGTCGCCGTCAATATGCTGCATGCCAGATCCATCGTATAAGCGTATCTTACGGTGGAATATCGGACAGGGGACCGATCCGTCGAGATCCTCTCATGTCAATTTTATACCACAGAAAGCGGAGTGATGCGGGATGAAAAGCCTGATACTGTACTGGAGCGCGGGAGGCAACACGAAGAAGGTGGCCGACACCATCGAGACCGTCCTGGTGGACAAGAGCATCCCGGTGGACAAAGTGAAGATAGAGGAAAATCTAGAGGTCGAGCTTTGCGATTACGACTTGGTGTTCATGGGAGCGCCGTCCTACCGATGGATACCTCCTCTTCCGGTCCGGAAGTTCATCGGCAACACCATGGACCGCTACAGAGGAGGAGCAAGGCCCATAGGAGCTCCGAGAAAACCGGGAAAGTTCGGTGTGGTGTTCTGCACCTTCGGCGGCATACACACAGGGATCAAAGAGGGCTACGTTGCCGGGAAATACATGGCTCAGTTCTTCGAGCACGTCGGATTTCTCGTCCTGGACGAATGGTACACGCCGGGAAAGTTCCATGGATGGGAGGAGGGCAGCAAAAGGGGAAAAATGGGAGACATCTCCGACAGGCCCAACCTAAACGACCTCAAAATCGTCGCCAACAGCACGAGGGAGATCCTACAGGGACTGGACTTCGAGATAAAGATAGCTAAGAGGTAATAACGTTATCCATCGTGAAAAAATTCTATGAGAACCGGCAAAAAGCTACAGGACGAGAAATTCTCCAGCTTTAAAAACTGGAGAATTTCTCGTTCAACCCTAAGGAGTTCGCTCGACAAAAGCATTAAGCTCAGTCAAGCGAAACCCCCTATAAACGCTGGCCCTCGGTTAAAATCCTAGGTTATTACTTGCCGCTGAACACAGGGAAGAAGCTGAACTCTCCGTAATCCTTCATGTCGGAGAGCCCCTTCAGGATTCCCATATCCTCGTCGGAGACGGTAAAATCCAACTTGGCGTTGTCCGCCATGTGAGCTGGGTTCGCCGTCTTGGGAAGGGCGACAGTGCCCAGCTGCAACACGTATTTGATGCAAAGCTGGGGAACGGCGACACCGTATTTTTCCGCCATCGCCACCAGATCCCGGTTCCAAAGCGCAACCCCGTGAGCGATGGGAGCGTAGGCCTCCACCAAAATATCGTTCTTTTCACAGAAAGCCATCAGTTCCTCGGGGGTATTGCCGATGTGGGCCAATATCTGATTGACCATGGGCTTCACGGTGCAATCCGCCAGCAAGCTCTCCAGATCGTCGACGAGGAAGTTGGAGACGCCGATGGCCTTCAGCTTGCCGGCTCGATAGCCGTCCTCCAAAGCCCGCCAGACGGCCTTGTTCTCCTCGTAATACCGCCTTTCGTCGCGAAACTCGTCCCAGGGCTGAGGGCTGTGGATTATCATCATGTCCAGATAATCCAACCCCATCCTGGAAAGGGTCTCGTCGATGGACGAAGTCGCGGCCTCGTAGGTCTTATACTCGGCCGCCACCTTGCTGGTGACGAAAAGCTTCTCTCTCTCGATTCCACAGCTCTTCACACCGGCTGCTACACCTGCCTCGTTCTCGTAGGCCTGAGCCGTGTCCATATGGCGATATCCCAGCTCGACGGCCTGTCTGACTGCCTCTCCAGCCTGATCGTCGGGGATAAACCAGGTTCCCAACCCCAGTTTGGGTATTTTCACTCCGTTGGATAAACTGTAAGTCTCTTCAAAAATCATAGCGAAACACCTCGCAAAGCAATCTTTCTACAAGCCCAATCCTTCAATCCAGGGCTGGATCTCTTCTTCTTTCACTCCGGAGGAGAAACGTCTTCCCTCCAGCCAGTTTCCGTTTCCGGCGGCTTTTCTCAAGAGCTCGCCGCTCTCTCCCAGACCGGAGGCGGCGGAAGTGCAGAACGGGATTACCGTTTTTCCGGTAAAGTCGTTCGCTCCTATAAAGCCGTCAATCGGCCATGCTGCGATCCCCCACCAGATGGGATAGCCGATGAACACGGTATCGTAGGAATCCCAATCATCGACAGATACGGATAGAAGCTCTACATCCCTTTCATGCTCGTTATCATGTTCTCTGGACACCCTACTACCCTTGTCTCTATAGTTCAGATCGTCTTTAGTGTAAGGATCGGCCGGTTTCAACGCAAAGAGATCCGCACCCGTTGACGTCGCGATAAATCCCGCAACTCTTTTCGTGTTTCCGGTCGCAGAATAGTAGACTACCAACGTCTTTCCGGCCTCCGAGGAGGCGGAGTCTACGGTGGCAGGGTTTTCCGACGTTGAAGGGCTGGACGACGAGGCGCTGCCGCAAGTCGCAAGGCTAAACACCATCAAAAGCTCTACCAAAACAAACGCCATTTTATTCATCGCAATCCCCCCCTTTGTTTAGAAACTCGACTTGCCTACCCATCGATTGATCTCGCTCTCCGAGGCAGACTCACTAAATCTTCTTCCGGCACCCCAAGTGGCCGCACCGGGACAGGACAAACGAAGAATCTCCTGCGTATCTCCCATCCCGCTCATCCCGGAGGTCGCGAAAAGCGAGATCTTCTTACCGGAAAAATCGTAGCTCTCCAAAAAGGTCTGTATTATCCTCGGAGCTACGTACCACCAAATGGGGAAACCGATAAAAATCGTTTCATACCTCTCCATACCATCAACCATGTGGGCGATCTCCGGCCTGGAGGAACGATCGTTCATCTCCAGGGAACTGCGACTCATACCGTCGTGCCAGTTCAGATCGTCCTTAGTGTAAGGTTCAGCCGGGACGATCTCGAAAAGGTCCCCTTCTACCACCTTCGCCACCTTCTCCGCGATCTTCGCAGTAACGCCGGTAGCCGAGAAGAAAGCCACCAAAGCTTTCTTTTCGTTCATGATTTCAACCTCCATTCCCAAAAACGTTTTATCCATCACTCGGAGTAGACTTCCTTGGCCATGCGGAACGCCGCCCACGCCTTGGGCCAACCGGCGTAGAAGGCCAGCTGGGTAAGAACCTCAACCATCTCCTCTTTCGTCACACCGTTGTCCTTCGCCTTCTGGATGTGAAACTTGAGGGAACTGTCCAAAATTCCGCTGGACAGAAGAGCCGACACGGTGACGATGCTCCTCTCCCTGGGGGCCAGCTTGTCCTCCCTGGACCACACCTCTCCGAAAAGCACGTCGTCGTTGAATCCCGCAAACTGAGGGGCGAAATCCCCCAGCATTTCTTTTCCCGCGGTAACCTTGCCCATATTGCCGTACCTCCCTTTAGGCCAGTTTTTCGTACTGCTCGTCGTCCACGATCTCCAGCCATTCGTTGGAACAGTCCTCCCCCGGCACCTCGACCGCTACATGGGCGAACCAGCTGTCCTTGGCTGCTCCGTGCCAGTGCTTGACGCCTGCCGGTATGTTCACCACATCACCGGGTGCCAGCTTCCTGACGGGCTTTCCCCACTCCTGATACCAGCCGTAACCGGAGGTACAAAGCAGAATTTGTCCTCCTCCGGACTTAGAGTGATGAACGTGCCAGTTGTTGCGGCAACCGGGCTCGAAGGTTACGTTCCCTATGACCACGCCCTCCAGTGAAAGCATGTTCAGATAACTCTTTCCGAGAAAATACTTGGCGTAAGCGGCGTTCTCCCCGCCTCTGGGAAACAGATCCTCTATCTCGTTCATGTTCAGGCCCTCCTTCTCTGCGTCTACCTCCATTTACTATTAAAAGCCTCTACTGTCTCACGATATGCCATGCCCAAAACGTCGATCCGTCGTGATATCCGTCTCATCTCTAAAAAGGATTTATACACCCGGTGTAAAGATAGGCGATATACAGATACTGTCCGTTCCTTGCCTGATCCTGCGATAAGGCGGAGAAAAGCTTGATTTCTCGGTCGGAGCGTTCTATCTTGACGGAAAGAACTCGGGAAAACGGGAGGACAAAATAAGGATGAGCGATACGGCGAGATCTTGCGATGATCGGATAGATACTATACAGAGGGCTTTAGCCATGGAGATCGACAGGCGAACCAGGACACGGCCTCGACTGGAAACGGAGATCGCCGGACTGGTTCTCATAAGGGGGAACTCCCCTACCGAACCGTTGAGCTATACGATGGACTCCAGCATATGCCTGATAGCCCAGGGAAGAAAGCGGATCTTTCTGGGAGAGGAAAGCTATATATACGACGACAGACATTTTTTGATAACCTCTGTGGATCTTCCTGTCGTAGCCCAGATTCTGGAGGCCAGCGAGGAAAAGCCATACCTGGGACTCACCCTGGAGCTGGATAAAAAAACTATCGCTCAACTGATAATGGAGGTCGACTCGAAACACGCCAACTCGAGGAGACAGGACAGGGGAATGGAGATCAGCGAGGCGACTCCGAACATGCTGGAGGCTTTTCTTCGATTGGTGAACTTGCTTAAATCACCGGAGGATCTACCGGTGCTGGGCCCGATGGTCAAACGGGAGATATTCTACCGGCTTCTTACCGGCGAACAGGGCCCCAAATTAAGACGGATAGTCACGGCGGGAAGCCACAGCCACAGCATAGCCAACACGATAGAGTGGCTCAGGAGAAACTTCGCGGATCAGATCAAGATGGACGAACTGGCCTCTCGATCGGGCATGAGCCAATCCACCTTTCATCACCATTTTCGCTCGGTCACAGCCATGAGCCCGTTGCAGTTTCAAAAAAGGCTCAGGCTGAACGAGGCGAGACGGTTGATGCTTACCGAACGTCTGGACGCAGCGACGGCGGCGTTTCAGGTGGGATACGAAAGCCCCTCACAGTTCAGCCGGGAGTACAAACGGCTTTTCGGAGCCCCTCCGGCACAGGACGTAAAAAACATGATCAGGATTTAGACGACAGAGAACTCGAAGTAAGCGGAAAAAGAGGAACGTCAGGGGAAGAGATCGGAGCTTAAATACTTCAATCCGCTATCGTTCAGGGTCAAGGCTATCGTCCCGCCTCTCTCCTTTCCCCTCAACAACTGTATCGCAGCCCATACGTTAGCCCCGGACGAGATGCCGACGAAACACCCTTCCAGCCTAGCCAAATCCCGAGTCGTCCGACAGGCGTCCTCGTCGGTCACCTGAACGCATCCGTCGATATGCTTTCGCTTTATCTTCGGCAGATCCATGGCGTAGCCGCAGCCCTGTATCCTATGGCGCCCACCGTTGGACAAAGGGCACCCGGCATACACTGCGGCCGCCGCAGGCTCGGCCACGTAGCAGCGTATATCCGACCGGTAACTCTTTAGCTTTTCGGCGCACCCCTCGAATGTCCCGCCGCTGCCTACTAAATCCACGAAACAGTCGATCCGGCCATCGCTCTGCTCCCACATCTCCACGGCGGTATTCTCCAGATGAGCTCGATAGGAGCTGTCCAGACGAAATTGATCAGCACGAAACGCCTCACGTTCCATTACCAGAGCCCCGGTTCTACGTTCCACCAGCTCCAGGTCCCTCCCAGACACCTGTCCCTCAACGGCACCTTCGCTCTGTGGAACCAGGACGACCTCCGCGCCTAGAGCCCGCATCATCCTTGCCCGCTCGGGAGAATTGCCCTCGGACATCACCGCCACGAAGGGATGTCCCTTAGCACCGCAGACCAGGGCGAGACCGGTACCGGTGTTCCCGCTGGTCAACTCGACGACGGTTTGACCGGGTTTCAATTCTCCCGACCTCTCGGCCTCCTCGATCATCTGCAACGCGGGGCGGTCTTTCTTGCTGTAACCCGGATTCAGATACTCCAGCTTGGCATAGATGTCTCCCTCCACATCGTAATGCTTTACGATCCTTTTCAGACGCAACAACGGGGTTTCTCCGATAGCCTCGTAGATGTTCTCTATGAGCTTCTTCACTTCGCTTGTCATCTCCTTGTCCTCGAGGTAAAATATCCCGGAATATCGTAATATATACCTTACGTCCGTTAGATATACTTTGTCAAGAAGGGGGCGGAAAGATGGAGGCAATTTCTTTAATCGCCAAGAACCTCAAAAGACTTAGGGAAGAACGCAATCTAAGCCTTGGAGAGCTTTCGAAGAAATCCGGAATCAGCAAGGTGATGCTTTCTCAGATAGAGAAAAAGGAGGGCAATCCAACCATAAACACGATCTGGAAAATAGCCAACGGTCTGCACGTGTCCTACACGGCCCTTCTGGAACGACGGGAACCGGAGATTCAAGCGATATCGAAGAGGGACATAACACCCCAGGAGGACGACGGAGGACACTACAGAATCTACTGCTACTATCCCAGCTCTCCTACACGCAATTTCGAGCTGTTTCACCTGGAGCTGGACGCCGGACAAAAACATGATTCGGTCGGACATCCCGGTAAATCTCAGGAATACGTGATGGCTAACGAGGGACACCTGACGATCTGCATAGAAGATCGAAACTACGAACTTTATCCCGAGGATTCTCTGTCCTTCGACGCCTCCCTGCCCCATAGATACGAAAACAACGGCGAGAAAACGGTCGAAGCGACCGTCGTCAACCTCTACCCCGGTTGAAAACCACGCCTAGGCCATAAAAAACGGGGATCCCGACATAAGATCGAGATCCCCGCATATTTCTCATGGCTGCGCTTCTAAAAACTCGAAGGGCGTCGAAGTTTCAAAATTACCGGAGGCCTCGCCTCCCAGTGCGACGTCCTTCAGGGGCAGATGAAGGACCGGAGCCCCCTCCGCCAAGTCCAACTTATCCAGGTCAACCCAGAACAGGCTCGGGCTGAGCACCCCGTCGAAGTAGTACCTTCTGTTTTTATGATCCGCCAGAGTACGCCACAAAGTCGAGGAGATGTTGGGCTTGTCGGGGGTGGATATTCCCAAAGGTACCGACGCGTTTCTGATAACCCCGAGCACCCCCGCCAAAGCGGTCCTTATGTCCGACGTTTTGGGTATGGCATCGATGTAGAAGGCGGCCCTGACGAATCGATCGGAAGCGCGGTTGGTCCCGGGGAGCATGGTCAATCCGCCTATCTCCTGCCAGTAGGCGCAGAGTGCCAACTGTTTGTCAAATGAAGGCGAGTTGGTCATAACTTGATATTCTCCGCCGTGGTGGATCACGAGCTTCCCCTCCAGGTACTCGAAGATGGCCGAGTCGCCGGAAGGATCCGATATGGCAAGATGGCCGTTTCCGGCGTGTCCATCCGGGGTCATGGTGGATACCACGTAAAATGGCTCGGAGCTCAGAGCCTCCACCGCCTCTTTCACCGTGGCGAACCTATCCAGAACGTACTGAGCCCAGGCCGCTATCGAGATGGGGGCTCTGGGATCGCCTTTTTTCGGCTTGGGATATTGCGACTCCACCAGATAGAGCAAATTAACCACCAAGCCTTTTTCGTTTATTCCATCAACAGTAGCGGCGTCGAAAGCGGAGGCCACCACGCTGCCGTAGAGGGAGCTCCACTCGACCGAGTCCGGCCCGGCAGCGCCGTCTCTCTCCATACCGCGAGGGAAAATCCAAAGGTTGCTCCCTATATCGCTCCCCCAATCCATGGTACGGCCGGTTATGATCGTATCCTCCGGACCGACGTAGGTCACCCTGGTACAGCCGAAAGCCGGCACGGTCAACAGCAAAAGGACGGCGAAAAACGAAAGTCCCAACGATTCTATACGCAAATAGACCTCCCCCTTCTTGTAATATTAAGTAAATTATACAGCATAAGTTTTTCCGGCGCAGAAGAGAGAGATCCAGAAAGACCTATCTCGGCATAAAAAACTCGGGCTCCCGACGGGAGGAAAAGTTGTCCCACATCTTCTTTCCCAAAGAGGCCACAGGCTCCAGCTTCAGCACCCTGGCACCGGTAGGACAGGCCTTCACGCAGGCGCAGCAGAAGGTACAGGCCACACCGTCGGTTGCGTTGGGGTCCTTCGGATCCACCGCCCCTACGGGGCAGACCGCGGCGCATTTTCCGCAATGGACGCACGTCTCCACGTCGGTTACGGGAGATCCATCCGGCATGGTAGAGGGAACCTTGTAGGGCCTATTCCCCGGCAGATCCGCCTCTGGCAGCTCGGATACGGAGTCGGCGGCGCCAAGCATCTTGGGCACCTTGGCCCCGAAAGACCGTATCACGGGCATATCGTAGTCGTCCGGCCTGCCTATGGCCGTAGGATACTTTTCGTCGGCGAAGGAATGCTCTCCGATGAAAGCCGCTCCGGCTATCACCTTGAACCCCTTCTCCTTCAGGATATCCCCGAGCTCCAACAGTGCGTCGTCGTAGTGTCTGTTGCCGTAAACCACCACGGCTACGGCGGGCCGTCCGTCTCCCCGGAGTTTCTCCAGCAAAGCCCGCCCCTCTCTGGCGATCCTGCCGGAATATACCGGCATCCCCACCAGCAGGACGTCTCCCTCGGGAAGAATGGCCGTCTCTCTCGCCTCCGGCAATGTAGCGTCCAAAAAGGAAAGCTTCGACCCCATTCCCTCCACGATCCCCTTCAGAACCCTCGTGGTCGTCCCGGTGGGAGAATAGCTTACGACAGACGCTGTATCGAATTTCAAGACAAAGACCCCTCTCTTGTTGATAAAGATTCTCTAATATCCTACACCCTGAAGGTCCTATCGTCACCATCGTCCTTCCATGATGTAGAATGGTCGGCAAAACCACTAAAACGGAGGACGGCTATATGAACTTTCCCTTTATGCAGGATCCCTTGCTCGGCATGGGACTGGTGATCTTCTTCGGCTATTTTCTGGGACACCTGGCGGTGAAGGCAGGGCTCCCCAAGATAACTGGCTATCTCGCCGCGGGATTGATACTGAACCCCACCGTCTTCGGCCTGGTTCCCCAAAGTGCCATAGCGGGAACTAATACGATGGTGAACGTGCTACTGTGCGTCATAACCTTCGAGATCGGGGGATCTCTGGCTATAGATAAAATACGCTCCCTCGGCAAAAGCATCGTGGCAATGACGATTCTGGAGGCCGAAGGGGCCTTTCTGGCTGTGATACTCGGGATGATTCCCTTCTGCGTGCTCTTCGGATCCTATTTCGGCATCTCCGGAACTCCGGCGGTGCTGGCCTTCTCCATTCTGATGGGCGGCCTGGTCTCCCCTACCGACCCGGCTGCGACGATAGCGGTAGCCCACCAGTACGGAGCGAAGGGACCTGTGACCTCGACCATATTGGGCGTATCCGCCTTCGACGACGGCTTCGGCATAATAAACTTCGGTCTGGCTCTTGCTTTGGCCAGGACGATAATGGGAGGCGGAGAACTTTCCCTCTTCTCGGTGGTGCTCTCTCCGGTCTGGACGATCGTCCTCTCCGCTGCCGTGGGATGCGTCTTCGGAATAATGGTCGATCGAATGAGCTCCAAGGCCCTGGACGGCGAGGGAGGCGGAGAGCTCACCATAGTGCTCGTAGGAGGGCTTATGGCCTGCTTCGGCGTCGCGGAGGCGCTGAAAGCCGACGAGCTTCTGGCCACCATGGTCATGGGAATCTGGGTGGTTAACGCCAACGATCGCTCCGACGAGATCTTCGACTTCGTACAGTCCACCCTGGAGGAGCCGGTGTTCCTCATCTTCTTCTGCGTGAGCGGAATGACCCTCGACATGCCGTCGCTTCTGTCTTCCCTGGCCTTCATCCCGGCGGTCGTGCTCCTAAGGGTGCTGGGCAAGGCGGCGGGAATCTACGGAGGGGGCGACCTCACAGGGGTGGACGGTAGAACCTGTCGATACGTGATAGGAGGGCTAATCCCCCTGGGCGGCATAGTGATAGGCCTGGCGTTGACCCTCAAGAGGATCCCCGAGATGGCCCCCTTCGCGGACACTCTGATAAACGTCATCATAGGCTGCACGGTAATACACGAATTCATAGGCCCGATGACGGCCCGATGGGCCCTGAAAAGCTCCGGCGAGATCGACGAATAGCTCGCTGAGACACGGAAAAAACTCCGGAAAGAACAGGTGATAGAGTTGAAGGACAGGCTGTACGAACTCAGGACGACCATAGACGAACTGGACAAAGGCATAGCGGAGCTGCTGGCGAGACGGGTGGAGACTGCCCAAGAGATAGGCAGAGCCAAGGGAGACGGCCCTATCTACGACCCGGCCAGGGAGGAGCGGATCATACGCCGTTTCAGCGAGATGAACCCCGGCCTGGATCGAGAATCCCTGTCCACCATACATAAAGAGATAATATCCCTGTGTCGATCGGTCCAGGGTAGACCTACCGTGGCCTGCATGGGCCCCGAGGGATCCTACTCTCAGCAGGCCATGGAGAGAGCCCTGGGGTCCTCTATAGACCCCCTGTTCGTGTCCGGTCCCAGAGAGGTGTTCAGGGCGGTCGAGACCGGCAGGGCCTCTCTCGGGCTCGTGCCGGTGGAGAACACCGTGGAGGGAACGGTCTACGCGACCTTGGACGGATTCTCCGAGACCGGACCGGAAATGACAGTGATCCAGGAGGTTAGCCTTCCTATAAGACACGTCCTTGCCTCGGCCTCGCCTCTCTCGGAGATAAAACGGGTGGTCTCCCACCCCCAGGCCCTGGCCCAGTGCAGACTCTGGCTGGAGGAAAAACTACCGGGGGCGAAAAAGGAACCGGTTGCCACGACCAGCCACGGAGCGGCCATAGCGTCGTCCGAACCGGGAACGGCGGCGGTGTGCAGCGCCAAGGCGGCGGAGGTCAACCGAATAGAGATACTTTCCAGGGACATACAGGACAGATCTCACAACAGGACCAGGTTCTGGGTGGTAGGACCCAAGGGTTCGACCAGATCCGAGGGGGAGAAAACCTCCATACTCTTCTCCGTACCCCACAGGTCGGGATCCCTCCTGGGAGCGCTGGACCCTCTTCGTACGGCAGGGGTTAACCTGACTGCCATACAGTCCCGCCCAATGCAGGGCAACCCCTTCGAGTACCTGTTCTTTCTGGACATGATGGGCAGTTCCTCCGATCCGGAGATATCCGACGCCCTGGAAGCCATGAGGAGGTCCTGTTTATCCATGAGGGTGCTGGGCTCCTATCCCTCCGACATCGTGGTTCCAGGAAAGTAATAGGTGTAAAATAAACTGAGAACATCTATTTTCAGAGAAAAAGATAACTCTCAGGAGGGATCCTATGTTCGTCGTATCCAAAAGCGTAAGAAGCACCTTCGTAGCGATACTGGTCATCCTCATATCGGTGACAGCCTTGCCGATCCTAATATTCGTAAGAAACGAAAGCGACAGAGAGGCCGACCTGGCCCTAACGACTTTGAACAACGCTCTGGAACTCCAGACAAACTATATGACCCGCTGGTTCGACCTGAACATAATGGAGGACATGAAGGCAGTATCGAAACTCCGCTCCGTCCAATCCCTCGACCTCGACGCCATGGCGGAAGACCTAAAGGCAATGGCCGAAGAAAGAACCGACCTGGCCAAATTGCTCTATTTCGATCGAGACGGAGACCCAGTCTTGGACAGCGAGGTCGGCGATATCTCCCAGGGACAGTTCAACGTATCGGACCGAAAATACTTCAAGGCGGGACAGAAAGGACTTCCCTATGTAACCTCGATCATCCAGGCCAAAGACAAAAATTCGGTTCAATTCATCGTATTCTCCGTACCCTTAATCATAGACGGGGCGTTCGAAGGAGTCATACTGGGCTCCGTAAGACTCTCCAACCTTATAAATTTGATAAAAGATCACAGCTTCGGAAAAGGAGGGTATTTCCGAATCTTCGACCATAACGGAATACCCTTAGGCGAGAATTTTTCGGAGGCAACCCCTTGTTTTTCCCCGGATGAGGTAAAAAACGGAGAGGGGCTGTTGATCGATAACATCTCGGAAAACGGTAAAAAACAAATGCTGAAAATAGCGCCCCTTGCCTACGGGAATCTTTTCGTAGGAGCAGTATTAAACATGGACGAGATCAAGGCCGGATCAAGTCGCATAGTTAAAACGCACCTCAAAATACTGATTTTCTCAATAATAGTAGGAATATTTTTCTTCCTGCTTCTGTCTTACAGCATCACCAAATCCATAGACAAACTGCAAAAACAGCTCTCCTCGGCCTCGGAGATGAACTACGCTCCGACCCCCATCCCCCCGTCGGGTATGCCGCTGGAGATAAAGCAAATCTGGAAGAGCGTAGAAAATCTTAAAGAGCGGGTTCGTAGATCCATCGAAGAGATCAGGGAGATGAGCGTAAGGGATGCACTGACGGGGCTCCACAACAGACGGTACTTCGAGGAGGAAGTCTCCCGACTGGGGCGTGGAGATCAAGACCCGATAACAGTGGCAATGTGCGACGTCAACGGACTAAAGCTGGTCAACGACGCCCTGGGACACGAGTGGGGGGACAAACTCATAAACAAGGCCGCAACGGCATTGAAGAACGTATCCCAACCGGGAGACATCGTTGCCAGGCTGGGAGGCGACGAGTTCGCCCTTCTGGTGCCGAAGTACTCGGAAAAAAGGGATATCGGGGCAGCCCTAAAGGCAAGGATGGAGACGGCTGATTCGGACGAAGATATCCCCCTACAGATGGCCTGGGGAATAGCTACAGGCAAGGCATCGAGAAGATCGATAGAGGAGATAATCAAGGACGCAGACGAGAGAATGTACGCACTTAAGGAATCTCAGAGAAACGACGCCAGAGACACCATACTGACCTTCTTCTTGAGGATGATCTCCTCAAGAGAGGATCGCAAGGTCGGACACATGAAAAGGTGCCGCTCGATAATGGCGGCCTTCGTTCCGACCATAGACGAGGTGGACGAGATCTTCCGTAAGAGGATGATCCGTCTTGCCGAAATACACGATATCGGCCTGGTAGGAGTGGATCCGAAAATACTTGGCAAGAAAGGTCCTCTAACCGACGAGGAGAGAAAAGAGGTTCGAGCCCATCCTGAGATAGGCTACCGGATCGCGATAGCCGCCCCCACCCTCTCGGACCTGGCCGACGCCATACTGCACCACCACCAGAGGTGGGACGGAACCGGCTATCCCTTCAGGAAGGACGCCGTATCGGGAAAGGGTATCCCTCTGGAAAGCAGGATAATGAACCTGGTGGATTCCTACGAGGCCATGACCCACAAATATTACGGAAAATCCATGACCCACGAGGAGGCAATCGAGGAGATACGCCGCTGTTCCGGAACTCAGTTCGACCCCGAATGGGCCGATCGTTTTCTGGCGTTTCTAAAAGAAAAAGGCCCCGGAGTTCTATGACTCCGGGGCCTCTACAGAAAAGACAATCAAAACTCCTTAGGCAAGGTTTTCAACAGGTTTGACATCGTCGTTATTTCATATCCATCCACTATAAACCTCTTAGTTGGGGTCGGTATATTTAACGAGTTATTCAATATCATAACATACCCATCCCGCTGATTTGGCCTAGCGGCTATCAGGATAGACAGAAAGCTCAAAGACGGGAATTTCGCTTTGAATTTTTTCTCTGATTCTTTTGCCTGGTCTACCCAGGATAAAACGTTAGAGTTAAAATACGGAAAAAACCAATCTAATGAAATTTCCTTTCTGTATTTGCATTCCACTATCAGTGGATGCCTTTCTTGGTCTTTAAAATATATATCGCCATATTCCGTTCGAAAATTTCCAGAAGCCTGTGCCCTGTGACATTCATGATCAGTTAAGCCAAAATGGTCCTGAAGAGTTTTTGCTATTTTTGATTCAAAATAGTTACCTCTGATTTTATTCTTACTATGAATTTTCATCAACTCCTACTTCGTAGATGCTAACCATAGCCAAATATCACGCAGCTTATCAAACGGTGGATCTCGAATGGTCCCGTTTCTCTCTATAGGGCATCTCTAAAAACGCTACACCTCGGAGAGGTCGTTTCTACGGAGCCCGTTCGAGCCCATCACGGCGAACCGTTTCCAACATGGAAACAGTTGTTTCCCGCTCCAATTCCCCAGAATCGAAGATATTCCCCAGATGTTTACTGATGGCATGAACTTCAACGTTAAATAGCTGTGCAATGGCCTTCTGGGTCAGCCAGAATTTCTTGTCCCCTTCCGGGGTACTGTCTGCTTAACCGATTATGATGATATCACTGTTGCACAAAACAAACCCAAGCACATCTCAACAAGATGGTATCCATGTCATCCTCCGGAGTAGGAAACTACAACGAGACCCTTGATTTACTGTTTCCCTGATCGAACAGGGTCTGAGCCGTTAAGGAGTTATCCATCTTGAAGAACAGATCCCGGAAATACGTGTCCTCTACTCCGAGATCCGAGTAGATTTCGTCTTTGAAAAACGAGTCCACCTCTGCGAACATCCCCCCAAGAGGGCTAGCTGCGTCGATCAGACGAAGGTCGGATAGGTCAGCACCGAAGGAGAAAGCCATGTCGCCTAAAGGCGAGTTCATCTTGTTCTGAAGGTCCAGCATGTCGCAGTCCAAGGCGAGGCGCTTGCTCTTCCCGGTGGCTTTTGCCCCCTTCATATCCTCCACAAAAACCTCGAATTTGGCAGACATCTCACCGAGTTTCTTAAGGTTGGCGTCGATCCTTTCCGTTATCTTGGCAGAGCTTTCCGGGTCGGTAAGCATCATCGTGTCTTGCTCAAACATCGGCTCGGCTGCGACCTCAGACAGCGTTTTACCCGACTCTCCCGCCTCGGCCAGCGCGGATATAAGCCGATCGGTATGGCTCTCCAAGACATTTCCCTTGCCGGTAGCCACTAGAGCAATGAAATGCACCGTAGCGCCGTTTTTTATAGGCCGAGCTTCCTTAGGGTCGAGTTTTCTGATGCCGAAGGCCCGCAGACCGTCTACCCCTAGTCTGGCCTGGTTTAAGGATTGGTCTGGGCTTAGTTCCAGGAAATAGCTGTAAAACCCGTCCTCGTCGGCTCCCTTGGGCCCCTCTCCCATCATGCTCCTCGCTCCATCGGTAGGGAGTGTGGACTCGTAGGTCTTTCCCGCAAGCTTAAGGACCACAGAATGGACCTCTCGATGGAGGTCCGACTGGAACTCGGCCATACGGGACTGGAGCAAAAGTCTATCATCCTCGGAGAGCGACTCCTCCCCCTTTAGAGAGAGAAGCTTCATCCCCTGCATGACTTTATCTATTCGCTCGAAACTCTCCCTCACCGTGGATATCGCCTGGCTTTGCTCCAGAGAAAGCTCAGATGAGGCGGTCCTCAGCGCTCCGCAGTTCTCGACGGCCTTTCCTCTTACCCTCAGGGCCATCCTCTGGGATCCAAAGGATTTGCCGATAACCCCGGATAGGAGCGACTCGTTTCCCGGTATCCTCATCACGTTTACCTCCTCTCTTCTGCGTCGAAGGCCTCCAGATAGCCCAATGGATCTCTACAGAAATCGCATTTGCCCGAAAGCCATTTCCCATCCGCGTCTTTTCCCTCGGCCATAACAGAACAGTTAAACAATGATTTGGAATTGTAGGGTATGCCGGTGTCGTAATATACGGTGTTGCCTACGAGAACGTCCTTTCCGGTGTACTTGTCCCTCTCGGTCCGCTTTTTCACCTTGACAACGGTCATAGGCCTAAAATCCGTCTTCCCCGGTATTTTAACCTTACCTCTCCTGACATCGGTAACTCCCTTTTCTTTTACCTCGACGATGACCGTTCCATTTCTCTGAGTCAGCTCTCCTTCGACCTGAACCATATAGAGCCAATCGGCGTAGGCCGTCACCGCCAAACCCGACAAGGACACGAAAAGGACCGATAACGCAACAAGCCATTTTCTCAAAACGAACATCTCCCTCCTGAAAATTGTTAGATGCCCGTGGAATCCTCCACTATTTTTGTCGGACGAAAAGGATTTTATAATAATTAACAGAATACTGCCTAAACATCTAAGGATCGGCATACCGAGTCAAAAGAGATACCTCTCCGTAATCGCTTGAGACAGGGAATGCCACAGGAAGCTTTTATCCTGGATTCCTGGTAGCATTTGAAAAGGACAGTCAGACGTCTTAGCTTCAACAAAATACAACAGTTTTTATTTAATCGATATCAGCAATTCCATCGACAAAAAGTCGTTTTTTATGCTAGGATCAGTTAAAAATACCGACCTTAATTATGCTATTGTTGAACAAAGATCTACCCAATTGCGGAGGCTATCTCACCTATCAGTTTCGCTCCGCAGGCCACTCCCTTTGGTCCTCCGCCGGAGCCGTGGACCGCCTTCACCACGGCGCTTCCTACCACAACGCCGTCCACCAGAGGGGCCACCTGTGCGGCTCTCTCCGGACCGTCTATTCCGAACCCCAGCGCCAGAGGCACCGAGACGTTACGCCTCACCCTTTCGATGTAGCTCGCCATTCCCTCGTGAAGGCTTCCCTGACCCGTCACCCCCAGCAGGGACACGCAGTAGACGAACCCCTCTGCCCTGCGGCCTATCTCGGCCAGCCTGTCGTCGGCTATGTTGGGGGAGACCATCAGTATAGGCGTCACCCCATGGGCCCTCAGGGCGTCGTGAAGTTCGTCTCCCTCGTCGAATGGCAGGTCGGGAACTATCACCGCCGCCACACCGGCGTCTGCCAGGTCTGAGGCGAAACGGTCCACCCCGTAGGACATGATCGGGTTGAAATATCCCATCAGGATGATCGGCACCGCTACCTTTCCGGCTATCTCTCCGGCGATTTTCACCACCGATTCCAGGGTGGTGCCACAGGCCAAAGCCCTCTGCCCCGCCTCCTGTATCACCGGACCGTCCGCCAACGGATCGGAAAAGGGCATGCCCAGCTCAACCGCGTCGGCACCGGCCTTCACCATGGCCTCCACCAGGCTGACGGTGGTCTCCAGGTCCGGGTCTCCCGCCATCACGAAGGGGATCAAAGCGGTTCCCCCGTCGAAAATCACCTTAAGGTCTCTCATATCCGATCGTCCTCCTTCAGAAGAAACGGCCTCACCGAGTCCATGTCCTTGTCGCCCCGGCCGGACAGGTTCACCACCACTACGGTGTTTTCGTCCAGCTCCGGAGCCATAACCGAGACCTGGGCCAGAGCGTGGGAGCTTTCCAGGGCCGGTATTATCCCCTCCAGGGAACAGAGCTCGCCGTATGCCGCCACGGCCTGGTAGTCGGTAACTGAGACGTACTCCACCCTGCCGCTGTCCTTGAAGAAGCTGTGCTGGGGTCCCACTCCGGGGTAGTCCAGCCCCGCTGATAGGGAGTAGGGCTCTATGACCTGTCCGTCGTCGGTCTGGAGCAGATAGGATCTGCTACCGTGGAGGACGCCGACTCGGCCCTCCGACAGCGTGACGGCGTGCTCTCCCGTCTCGACCCCGTGTCCCGCCGCCTCGACCCCTATCATTCGGACCGATCCGTCCTCCACGAAGGGGTAGAAGATTCCCATGGCGTTGCTTCCTCCGCCCACGCAGGCCACGACGACGTCGGGCAGACGTCCCTCGTCGGCCATGATCTGTTCTTTGGTCTCGTCTCCTATGATTCTCTGGAAGTCTCGGACCATGGACGGGTAGGGATGGGGGCCTACGACCGAGCCTATTATGTAGTGGCAGTCCTCCACGTGGGCGACCCAGTGGCGTATGGCCTCGTTGGTGGCGTCCTTCAGGGTCTTGTTTCCCGAGGATACCGGGACGACCTCGGCGCCGAGTAGCCTCATTCGGTCCACGTTCATCCTCTGTCTCTCTATGTCCAGCTCGCCCATGAAGACGGTGCATTCCATGCCGAATCTGGCGGCGGCGGTGGCGCTGGCGACGCCGTGCTGTCCCGCTCCGGTCTCGGCTATTATCCGCCTCTTGCCCAGGCGGCGGGCTATGAGTGCCTGGCCCAGGGCGTTGTTTATCTTGTGGGCTCCCGTGTGGTTCAGGTCCTCCCTCTTGAGGTAGATTTTTGCGCCCAGAGCGTCGGAAAGCCTCTCGGCGTAGTACAGAGGCGTGGGACGACCGCTGTATTTGTTCAGCAGTACCTTAAGCTCCTCCTGAAAATCGCCGTCGGTCCGCACCTCCTGATAGACCCGGTCCAGTTCCTCCAGGGCCGGGAAAAGCGTCTCCGGTACGTAGCAACCACCGTATGGACCGAAATATCCCTTTTTATTCATGATTACAGCTCCTCTCCCTCAAGGACCCTGACGATCTCGACCGCCCGAGCCATCCTTTTTCCGTCCTTTATTCCCGGGGCGGTCTCCAGGGCGCTGTTCAGATCCACCGTCGGAGGCATCGCGGTCCGGACCGCCTTTTCCAGGTTGTCCGGCCCGAGCCCTCCCGCCAGTATCCACGGTCGGCCTATTTGCCTGCCTCGAAGCATCTTCCAGTCGAAGGGACGGCCCGTTCCTCCGGTGGCCCGACCGACCCTGCCGTCCAGCAGAAGCCAGTCCGCTCCGCCGTAGGACAGGGCCTCGTCCAGGTCCTCTTTCGAGGCTATGCCGAAGGCCTTGATCGTCTTTATGGGCACCGAAGCCACGATCTCGGGGCTCTCGGAACCGTGAAACTGGACGCAGTCGAAAAGGCGGCTGGAGACTATCTCCTCAAGCTCCGACTCGGACGGGTTCGCCACCACCGCGACGGTGGAGGAAAAGGGAGGCAGGCCCCCTACGAGACTCGACACGTCCTCCAGGGAAACTTTTCTCGGGCTGTCCGCCAGTATGAATCCCAGGGCGTCCACCCCCAGGGAAAGGGCCGTCTCCACGTCCTCCCTACGGGTGAGGCCGCATATCTTGATCTTCACGGCGCTCCCCTCAGCTCGACGACAATCGAGGCGGGGTCGTCGGACCTCATAAGCGCCTCTCCCACCAGAACGGCGTCCACCCCGGAGGCCTTCAGCCTTTTCGTGTCCTCACCGGAGCCTATGCCGCTCTCTGCAACGACTACGCGTCCGTCTCTGGCACCGAGGCGGACCATCTCTCCGATAAGACGCTCCGAGACGGAGAGGTCCACGGAAAAGTCCCTCAGATCCCTGTTGTTGATGCCCACTATTTTCGCGTCGGCCTCCAGTGCCCGATGCAGTTCTTTTTCGTCGTGGACCTCCACCAAAGGCTCCATGCCTAGTTTCGCCGTCTGAGAGATCATCTCCTTCAGTCCGTCTCCGGGAAGTATGGCGGCTATGAGCAGCACGGCGTCGGCCCCTATAAGGCGGCTCTGTTCCAGTTGAACCGGATGGATCAGAAAATCCTTCCGAAGTATGGGCAGATCCGTACCGGGACGGAGGGAGCACAGCACATCCTCGCCTCCCAGGAAGAAATCCCTGTCGGTCAGGATGGACAGTGCGGCGACCCCGCCTCTCTCGTAGGCCTCCACCTTTGCCGGAAGATCGGCGTCCGGGGCGAAGGCTCCCTTGCTGGGAGATCCTCTTTTTATCTCCCCTATGACGGACGTTCCCGAAACCGCCAGGGCCTCGAAGAGGGATTTTCTGGGAGCGGTCAGGGCCGCCACCTCCTCCGCCTTCCTGGCGACTATGCGGTCCAGTATCACGCCGCCCCCTCCAGAG
Organism: Dethiosulfovibrio russensis; assembly: GCF_021568855.1. Classification (NCBI taxonomy): domain Bacteria; kingdom Thermotogati; phylum Synergistota; class Synergistia; order Synergistales; family Dethiosulfovibrionaceae; genus Dethiosulfovibrio; species Dethiosulfovibrio russensis. The sequence continues at coordinate 50,880 of NZ_JAKGUG010000011.1, forward strand.
AGCGGGCGGTCTCGGCGATCTCTTCGAGCTTTTTACCCGCCAGGCCCGAGTCCATAACCTCTTTCGCCATGGAGACCCCCGCGGCGATCGACTCCACTCGACCTGCCACGAAAAGGGCCGCTCCGGAGTTCAGTAGGACGACGTCTTTTTTCGGCCCCTCCTTTCCCTTCAGTATCGAGAGGACTATTTCCCGGTTGACCTGGGCGTCTCCTCCGACGGCGAAACCGATCGGGGCGGAGGAGAGCCCCACCGACTCGGGGGTTATCTCCATCTCTACAATCTCGCCGTCGTCGAAAAGGCAGGCTCTGTTTGGTCCGGAAAGGGACAGCTCGTCCATTCCGCCGTGGCCGTGGACCACCATGGCCCTCTTCATCCCCAAGGATCCCAGGACCTTCGCCATGGGAGTCACCAGCTCCGGCGAGAAGACGCCCATGAGCTCCCGGTCGGGCATGGCCGGGTTGGTGAGGGGACCGAGGACGTTGAATATGGTCCTAACCCCCATGGCCTTTCTGATAGGGGCCACGTTTTTCATGGCGCTGTGGAAGTTCGGAGCGAATAAAAAGCCGAAGCCGGTCCTGTCGATGCATTCCGCCACCGAGCCGGGAGAGGACAAAAAGGGAACCCCCAAGGCCTCCAGAACGTCGGCGCTGCCGCATCTGCTGGAAACGGACCTGTTGCCGTGTTTTGCCACGGCAACCCCGGCGGAGGCGGCCACTATGGCGGCGGCTGTGGATATGTTGAAGGTTCCGGTGCAGTCTCCGCCGGTTCCCACTATGTCCAGAAGAGGCGCCCTCGGAACGGACACCGCCATGGCCTTGCCCCTCATGACCTTGGCGGCGGCGGCGATCTCCTCCACAGTCTCGCCCTTGGCCCTCAGCCCGGTGAGAAAGGCGGCGACCTGAGCCTCCGACGCCCTGCCGTCCATGATTCCGTCCATAGCCTCTTCCATAGCGTCTTTCGTCAGGTTCTCCCTGCGGAGTAAGGTCTCAAGCGCAGTTCTCAACATAGCGGTCACATCTCCTCTCGTTTTTGCCGGACGTCAGTCCGCAGAAATTCTTCAACAACAGCCTTCCCGCCTCGGTAAGCACCGCCTCGGGATGGAACTGGACTCCGTAAAGCGAGTGCCTCTCGTGTTCCATCGCCATGATCGTTCCGTCGCCGGTCCTGGCGGTTACCCTCATCTCCGGCGGAAGAGTTCTCTCCTCGACGACCAGAGAGTGGTATCTGGTGGCGCCGAAGGGCGACGGAAGCTGTTCGAAGATCCCCTCCCCCCGGTGAAACACCGGCGACACCTTGCCGTGGCAGGGAACGTCCGCCCGGACCACCTTTCCTCCGAAAACCTCGGCCATGGCCTGATGGCCCAGACATACGCCCAGAACCGGGATCTTTCCGGCGAAGGCCCCTATGGCGTCCTTGGATATACCCGCCTCCGAAGGCGTTCCGGGGCCGGGAGAGATCACTAGCCGGTCCGGCGCCATGGCCTTCAGGTCACTCACGGTTGGCCCGTAGTTTCGGACCACCTCCACCCGGTCGAAGGACGAAAGCATCTGGACCAGGTTCCAGGTAAATGAATCGTAGTTGTCTATCATCAAGATCATCTCTTCGACCTCTTTTCCGCCGCTCTCTCCAACGCCTTGAACAAGGCTCTGGCCTTGTTCTCCGTCTCCATGTACTCCATCTCTGGAACCGAGTCGTAGACTATTCCCGCCCCGGCCTGGACCGTTACCCTGTTACCCCGTCTGCTCATCGTTCTTATGGCTATGCAGGTATCCATGTCGCCGTCGAAACCGACGTATCCCACCGCCCCGGCGTAGGGCCCCCTCGGGGCGGGCTCGAGATCCTCTATGATCTCCATGGCCCTTATCTTCGGGGCGCCGGAAACGGTACCGGCGGGAAAGGACGTCTCCAGCAGATCCAGAGCGGTCTCGTCGTGCCTTATACGACCCTCCACCTGCGATACCAGGTGCATCACCTGGGAATAGCGCTCCACCCCCAGAAGCTCGGTGACCTCCACGGAGCCAAAGGAACAGGTTCGTCCCAGATCGTTTCTTGCAAGGTCCACCAGCATGACGTGTTCGGCCCTCTCCTTCTCGTCGGTGCGAAGCTCCTCTTCCAGCTCAAGGTCCCGCTCCTCCGAGGAGCCCCTCTTTCTGGTCCCGGCCAGAGGTCGGATAAGGGCCTTTCCTCCCTCCAGCTTCACGTGTACCTCCGGAGAGGAACCTATCAGCTCCAGTCCGGGGAACTCCATCCTGAAAAGATAGGGCGACGGGTTTCCCTCACGGAGCGCCCGATATATTTCGTCGGAGGAGAGGTCCGTATCGGCGGAGAAGGCCTGCGACAGCACCACCTGACAGACGTCTCCGGCCACTATGTGCTCCTTGCCTTTCTCCACCATCTCCATGAAATTTTTACGGTCCATCTCGGCCTCTATCGGGTCCACCTTTGCCGGACCGGTCGGGAGTTCCGCCGGAACGACGGTATCGATCGTTTTCGCCAGGTCTTCCAGAAACTCGACCGCCGACCGATACAGATCTTCGATCTCTTTTTCCGAAGCCCCGGAAGGGATGCGTACGTTTCGGATCAGAAAGAGCTCGTCGGTCTCGTGGTCCAGTGCCACAACCGAGGTAAAACCCATGAGAACGGCCCTCGCCGTGTCCTCTTTTCTCAGGCGGCGATCCGTTCCGTGAAACAGGGGCTCCCAGGCCTCGGCCATGCCGTAGCCGAAGTATCCCGCCACCCCTCCGGTGAAGGGTGGGAACCCCTCCAGCTTCGGCCTTCTTACGTCGAGATAGGAATCAAGATCGGACCTGAGGGACTCGCCGCCGTCGTCAACGGAGAAGACCCTCTCGGGTTCGACCCCCACGAAGGAGTACCGCCCGGAACCGCCGCTCTCCAATAGAAAGGCCCCAAGGTCCGACCGATTCAGTCCCTGAAAAAGGTCGGCCGGATCGAGCCCGTCGGAGGGACCTCGCCAGACCACCGGCACCATATCGTGTTCTTCAGCCATGGACCTGAAAAGGTCGACAGACGTGACCTCTATACTCGGGACTTTCGTGAAAGCGCTCATACCCTACCTCCTTCGTTTTGATGAAAAAATATAATAAAAAAGGGAGAGGTCCCCTGCGGGCCTCTCCCTTTTTTATTGCTGAAAATACGGCGAGAGGCATCAAAAGTGAATCCCCTTTGGGGATCCGCCTCCAATGCCTCTCGTCAAAAAATGATGCTATCTATGGGCAATGGCGGCAGACTAGTAGGTCTGCCACCACCAGTTTTGTCCTGAAAGAATTCGTTTCATGATAATCGCTCCAGTCGATTCGTAATTGTGGGGTAGTTTATACTCCGAACGAGAGGGTGTCAAGGGAAATCTTTAAAGAACGTATCACGCCCGCTCTTTAAACAGTTCCTTCATGGCCCCTACGGAACTCAGTATGGACGACGCTTCGTACGGCAGGTAGACCATCTTGGTCTTGTCTCCGGCGGACATCTCCTTCAGGGACTCCAGATATTTCAGGGCAACCAGATAGGATGTCGGATCCTTGCTTCCGGCGTGGGCCATCAGGGCCTCGGAGATCTTTGACAGAGCCTCCGCCTCCGCCTCGGCAAGTCTTATCCTGGCGTTGGCCATTCCCTCTGCCTCGAGCTCGATAGCCCGTTTCTTTCCCTCGGCTCGGTTAACCTCGGCGTCCCTCTGTCCATTGGCCTCGGTTACAACGGCCCGTCTGGTTCTCTCCGCCTCCATCTGGCGCTGCATGGCGGTCTGTACCGACTCGGGAGGATTTACGTCCTGGATCTCAACCCTGGTAACCTTCACTCCCCAGACGTCGCTGGCCTCGTCGAGAGTGCTCCTGAGGCTCTCGTTTATCTCGGACCTTTTACTGAAAATCTCGTCCAGCTCCATCTCGCCCATTACGCTTCTGAGAGAGGTCTGGGTAAGCTTCTCCAGGGCCATAGGCAGGTTAGCTATCTCGTAGATGGCCTTGAAGGGGTCGCTGATCTGAAAATACAGCATGGCGTTGATCTCCATGACCACGTTGTCTCTAGAGATTATGTTCTGCTTGGGAAAGTCCAGGATCTGCTCTCTCATATCCAGACTGGACGTCTTGCGTAAACCTCTTCTGAAAACCCACTCCGTCGCCTTGGGACGATCCAGCACGGGAAAGATAAAGTTGACCCCCGGCGAAAGGACGCGATGAAACTTGCCGAGACGCTCCACCACGACCCTGTGGGCCTGAGGAACTATCTTTATCCCCGATAGGAGGATCACCACCGCGAAAAAGGCGAAGAAAACCAAAACCGCAAAGTCCATGGAATCCTGAATCACCCATATTATCTCCTGCATACCAAAGGTCACCTCCGCTCGTCTTCTTCGGAAGCCCTTCCGGACTCCCGCACCATCACCTTGGCCCCTGAAACCCGAACGACCTCCACCTCCGTCCCCTCGGGAACGGAACGTCCGTCCACATGAAAGGCCCACCACTGGGATCCTCTGAGCTTGACGTATCCTCCGCCGGTCTCTCCGGACGGGATGGCCTTGACTACCACCCCCAGAGAGCCGACCATGCCGTCCACGTCCGACTTTCGCTCCTTGGCCCCGTAGAGATGGCGTACCACCGACGGACGGATCAGCCACAGTCCGGCCAAAGATGACAGTGCGAAGACCGCCAACGCCAGGCGGCCGTCAAGAGACGCCCCCGCTACGGACGGCCATACCAGCCCCAACGCCAAAGGAGGAAGACAGGCCAGGGCGAAGCATCCCAGCACGAACCCGGGAGAGGCTATCTCTCCTATTAGAAGCACTATCGCCAGAACGGCCCAAAACTGCCAGAGTGACAAAAACGCCATATCTTCACCGCTCCTCTCTTTACACGAAAATCGATAGCCCTCACATCAAAAAAGATCGTCCCAGGCCACATACTTATGCAGGGTCTCCACGAATTTTGAAAGCCCTTCCCCATCCTCCGATGAAAAACGTTTCCGGAGAGGACTGTCCAGATCCAGAACCCCCAATACCCGGCCTTCCCGTATCAGAGGAAGGACGATCTCCGAGGCGGATGCCCCGTCGCAGGCGATATGCCCGGGGAAAAGCTCCACGTCCGGCACGATCTGAATTTCTCCGGTTCGGGCCGCCGCACCGCAGACGCCTTTGTCCAAAGGAATGCGGGTACAGGCCGGTTTCCCCTGAAATGGCCCCAGAACCAGGGCGTTTTCCTTTTCTCTCATCAGATAGAACCCCGCCCAGTTCAGATCGTCCAGAAGCAGATAGAGCAACGCCGCGGCGTTGGCCAGATTTGCCAGGGGATCGGGCTCTTCGCAGATCAAGCCGAGAAGTTTGGCGTTTACGTAATTGTAGAGCTGCTCCGACGTTTCCGTCTCTATCTTGAGAATTTCCTTGGACATAGACAAACACTCCTCTTTTACTGTGCTAAGCTAGCTGAAGCTCAACGGACAAACCCTACAGAATCGGCGGTCATAACATGGACATTATAACCCTGTTGCTCTTCATTATAGCCCTTACGACCTGCATCGCCCTGGACATCTCCATTCTACTGGCTCTTTCGACGGGATACTGCATATTTTTCACACACGCACGGCTCAGAGGTTACTCGACGAGATCTATCCTTAAGATGTCCCTCGAGGGGCTCTATACCGTCAGAAACGTCGTCATGATCCTTCTCCTGATCGGCGTGCTGACGGCCCTGTGGCGAGCTTCCGGCACCATTCCGGCCATAGTCAGCTACTCCTCCAGACTGGTGAAGCCCTCTCTTATGGTACTGATGACCTTTCTGCTCAACTGTCTGGTATCGTTTCTCACCGGAACCGCCTTCGGAGCAGCCGCAACCATGGGAGTCATATGCATGACCATGGCCCTTTCCATGGGGATAAACCCTGCGATCGCCGGAGGAGCGATTTTATCGGGAATCTACTTCGGCGACCGATGCTCGCCGGTATCCACGAGCGCCTTGCTCGTCGCAGGTATAACCTCTACGGACCTCTACAGAAATATCGGCGCCATGATGAGATCATCGGCGGTCCCGTTCCTGATAACCTGTCTGATCTATGCCGTAGCAGGCGCCCTCCTGCCCCACCAGCCTGTTACGGATAAAGCCATACAGACCGTCTTTGAGAAAAGCTTCAAACTCGGCTGGATACCGCTGCTTCCTGCCGTAATCATACTGATAATGTCGTTTTTTCGGATCAACGTGAGATACACCATCGGAGCCAGCGTCCTCTGCGCCACCGCGATCTACGTTATGTATCAAGCCCGGGAATTTTCATCTCTTCCCGGGCTCGTGGTCTACGGCTATAGGGCGACAGATACGCAGCTTGCAGCCCTCATGGACGGTGGAGGCATTCTGTCGATGGTCAGGGTGGTGGCCATAGTCTCCATCTCCTCCTCCTACGCCGGAATCTTCGAGAAAACCGGCCTGTTGAACTCGCTGAAGAGACAGGTCAACGGCCTAGCCGACAGGATATCTCCCTTCGGTGCCATGCTTCTGGGCTCGGTCGTCTCCGGAGTCATAGCCTGCAATCAGACCTTGACCATAATGCTTACCCATCAGATATGCCGGGGCCTGAAGATCGACCGAGAACAATTCGCCCTGAACCTGGAGGACACAGCTGTCCTGACCGCCCCTCTGATTCCCTGGACCACTGCGGCGGCGGTGCCTCTGGTGTACATATCCGCACCGACGACGAGCATTCTGGCTGCCTGCTATCTGTATTTAGTACCTCTTTGGGGGCTGATCGGTGGAAGGACGTTAATAAAAAAAGGCATTGGGCCGGAATCTTGATCTGTCGTTATCGTACCGTACAATATAATTACAGGAAACATAATCCTTGCGAGGGTTACCGCAAAGCTTTATCTCAATTAAACTTGTGAAAATATTGTACGTTATCAGGTGGTTTTAGGTGTACACCTAAAACCACCTATTTTTACGTAACTTCATGATCAAAGGCAATCCCAAAAACAACAGCATGGAAAAACCCGAAACGGTTCCGGTTCCGACATCGCAGCCTCCGGTTCCGCCGCCTTTGGGTGTGGGAGTTTCCGCCTCCGCCCGGATCGAGCAGACCCGGAAGGTTACCACGCCGTTATCGGGGTTGAGGTCGAAGGATCCGTTGTCCTCCACGGTGTTTCGCCAGGTCCGAAGCCCCTCTCCGGTCTCGTAGAAATCGGGAGGGTTCACCCCTTCCGGAAGAGTCTGACCGGGCCGGATCTCGAACTGGATTCCCCGCTCGGGAAGAACGTAGCCCTCCGGCGTCAGGTTTTTCACGTCCTCGGTGCCTGTCCCATCCTCTTTCGCCAGAGCGAAGGCGGCGTAGTAGCGGACGTATCGCGGCCAAGAGGCGGTGAACTCTATCTCCAACTCTCCGTTTCCCAAAACGTCCTCTAGAGGAACGTTTTCATAGGCGAAGGCGTTGTAGAGAGAGGCGTTCATGCCCTCCAAAGAAACGGCGAGGTCGCCGGAGATTCCACTGATATCTCCAGACAGAGCCTCTCGCACCTCTCCATACAGGGTGCTGTCCGAATTACCCAGATCCTTCTCGACGACGATCACGTCGGCCTCTCCCGCGGTGGAGCGGGGTTCCGGAGAGGAGTTAGAAGCCATTCCCGCTAGGGCCACGGAGCTTCTTCCGGGGGATGTGCCGATGGTGCAGGTGCCGTCGTCCACAAGGGTATACCCATCGCTTCCGGAAATCTGATCGGGGGTATTGTCCTGGAGAACGCACTCCTGGGCGATAACGGTCTGGCTGGAGGAGGAGAGCCGCATTCCTCCTCCGTAGGTGCTGGAATTGTTCCTCAAGGTACATCCGTACATGAAAAGAATGTAGTCGTTGGCAATGCCCCCGCCGCTGCTGGAGGTGCTTTTGGAGTTGATATTATTCTCCACCAGGCAGTCGTGCATGGTGAGAATTCCGGGGTACTCATTATCGATTCCCGCAGCATCCCCCCTATAGAGAGGGGAGAGGGTGTTGCCGCTCACGGTGCAGTTGCGCATGGTGAGCTTCCTCATATTGTGTATGCCCCCGCTTCCGATGCAATTCGTGACGGTGCAGTCGTTTAGGTAAAGATGCCCACGGTTGCTAAGCCCTGGATTGTCGGAACTCGAACCATCCGTGGTGATGACAAGGTCATAGAATTTCCAAATGCTATTCTTGCAGGAGAGGATAATTCCTTTTTGCGTACCCGCTTGATAGATTGTGGTGGGGTTTCCCTGTAGAGTGAGGGATTTAGAGATAGAAAGGGACGTCGTGAGGGTTACCGTATCCACCTCGATGGAAATGGTTTGTCCCGAAGAGGCCTTTTCCACTGCGTAGCGCAGCGTGCCCGGGGAACCATCGTCCGCACCGCTGGTGACGATCAGGGAAGCGGCCCCGGCGACGTCTCCAAAACAGACCAATCCCAGGAGGAACAAGGTATATAAGATCCGGTAAAAACAGATCTTTTTTACGTGCATTTTACACATGAAGAGACTCCTTTCCCCGATCTCACCTCTCAAGAACTGATGATATCTCCCATGTTCATCCCTTCGCCTCCGGAGAGATTCTCCAGGGTCGAATCCTCCAGCTCGTCGGGATTCTCTTCCTTCTTTTTCTTCAACAAAGCCTCTTTGTCCAAGTCCTTGCGATCTTCCTGAGCCTTGTCTTTCACGATTTCTCTCTCCTTTCGAGTATAGATTTCTACAAAGTCTTCACCTTATACATGTTCATGCATTAAGGATACACCTTTACACCGTGTCAACGTCAAGAAAAGAATGACGCCGATCTATCCCTCGTCACCTCGCCGATATATATAGAGAGAACAAAACCATATCAGTCAGATCTTGACCATAAAGAAATAAACATTATAATTATTAGTTGCAAACTATGTGTTTTGTAAAAAAATCAACTCTTATCTTTCTCCAAAAGGAGCGTGTGACAGGTGAAGAAAAATGGCGGTGTAACTCTAATAGTGGTCCTTATGGCCGCTATAGGTATAGGGGCTTTTTTCGGCCTACATGCTGGAGAAAAAACGATGAAAACCGTGGTGGCAATCAGAGGGCTGTTGGCACAGATAATCTTCTTCACCATCCCTCTGGTCATCTTCGGATTCATAGCTCCCGCCATAACATCTCTTAAGGAAAAAGCCAGCGCCATGTTGGGCACCATGTTGACCATGGCCTATCTATCCGCCGTGGGAGCGGCGGCTTTCGCGGCCATTGCCGGATATTCCATAATTCCCCATCTAGACATCCCCACCCAGATAGAGGGGCTCAAGGTTCTGCCCAAGGCAATTTTCTCGATAGACATACCCCCCATAATGCCAGTAATGACCGCACTTGTCCTTGCCATTCTTACCGGAGTGGCTACAATATGGGGCGACGCTAAAAACATCGAAAAGATCCTCTACGAATTTCAATCGATGGTTCTATCTATCGTCAAGAAGATCGTAATACCGTTGCTTCCCTTTTTCGTCGCCGCCACTTTCGCCCAGATGGCCTATACCGGAAGGCTTACCCAGCAGTTCCCCGTCTTTTTCAAGGTTATACTCATAGTCCTCCTGGGACATTTCATATGGCTTTTTTTTCTCTACACCCTATCGGGAATGGTCTCTCGCAAAAACCCCTGGGAGGTCGTCAAACATTACGGACCGGTATATCTGACCGCCGTAGGGACCATGTCCAGCGCTGCGACCTTGCCCGTGACTTTGTCCTGCGCCAGAAAATCCAAGGTTCTGCCACAGGAGGTGACGGACTTCGCCATACCTCTGGGGAGCACCGTCCATCTTTGCGGATCCGTGCTCACCGAGACTTTTTTCTGCATGACCATATCCAAGATGCTATACGGAACAATGCCGACTCCCGAGACCTTGATCCTGTTTATATTTCTTTTCGGTATCTTCGCCGTAGGCGCCCCCGGAGTTCCGGGCGGCACGGTCATGGCGTCGCTGGCCATAGTCCAATCGGTGCTGGGATTCGACGCCGACGGAGTCGGGCTGTTGCTGGGGATCTTCGCCTTGCAGGACAGCTTCGGCACGGCCTGCAACATTCTGGGAGACGGCGCCCTGGCTTTGATGCTACGGGGACTGTTTTACGATTCCGACGGCAACGCGAGGAAAAAGAAGATGAAAAACGAGGAACTGGCTCCCTCGGCGTAGATTCTCTCGATAGAGCGGGCACAAACACAAGGAGGATCGCCTTAAAAAGGCGATCCTCGTTTCATCCGTTTCTTATCAGGTTTCTTCACAACCACTATGTGCCAAGATAGACTTTGCCTTGAGCATCAGAATCACTTCCCTTGCCTTCTATTTCGGAACGGCACTGTAGACGTTGTGATAGTAAGTTACTCTTTCATCGCAATCCTGATCGCTTCCTCAAAATCTTCCTTGAAGGCGTTGAAACTCGGCATGTCTATTCGAATGGGATCTATCGTCCCGTTTCGGATCAGATCATTCAAAAGTTCCGACGTGCCCTCTTCACCTAAAGCTTCCCGCAAAACCTTTTTAGGCGCTCCCTTCTCGCTCGAATCGTTGCCCGAAAGCTCCTCAAATCTAGCACAATCACGATAGCTCTGCCCCTCCTGGACAGCGCAGAGTAACCAGCACTCGGATTTTGTCTTGGGGACCATGGCAACCCCCGTCCGTAGACCAGCTAGTTTGAATCCTGAAACTATGGACTTTCGTTTGTCGTCCCACTCCGATCTAGGAGAGGATCTGGTTCCATCGCAATCCCTGAAAAGGATCGCCACGACCGATTGGCCCTGATCCTCCTTCATTTCAAGTGCATATCGTCCTAGCAGAAAGGCGTTTTTTCGAAAATAGGCGTTGCCTTTACCAGCTTTCGATCCCGAAAGGAATATCTTACGTCCTTTTTCTTTTAGATCCCCAAGCCCCTTTTCGGAGACGTAGGCCATAATATATGTTTCTAAGGGAGAGTAATTCAGGATAATATCAGCCAGTTTATCCACAAACAAAGCCATCGGTCCCGGTCTAAAGTCATCTTTTCCCAGACCGCAAAATCGCTCGCCGGAGGAACAGCTTCCCATATCGCTTGGTCCCTCCCCGCTCAGAAGGAATAACATCCACCTAGCTCTCCCGAATCTCTATAGGCTCTCTTAAGTCCGAATCTAGAAAGACCTCGCCAGGGCCGAGCAAGGTGAGTTTTTTCTTCACATCGGGAAGACCGAAAAAGCGGGTCGATTTGGTGTGTCCATCACGGTTTTTATAAAGCAGTATCACCGAGCGTTCGGCAACCTCATCGCTCAGATAATTCAATATCATAGGGCTGTGGGTCGTCACTATAACCTGACGATGAGACTCTACCATCCGCTGTACTAGCCTTTCCATCACCTCTGGGTTTATACCGTTTTCAATCTCGTCGAACAGAAGTATCCTGTCACCTCGGGCCAAAAGGGCGAAGATAGTGGCTAGACGAAGGGTTCCATCGTTCATGTGATGGGCCTCTGTAACTAGCTCTTCCTCGTATCTTTCTTTAAACTTCAACTCCTTCCAGCCACTACGTAGGGATTTTGTCTCTATATCCATTAGGTGAGGATATATCTCCCGCAGGGCATCGACGAGCTCCCTTCTCTCTTTCTCGATCATACCGTCGATAAAAGCCGATAGGCCCTCTCCTCCAGGTCCAACCTCCTCCACAGATCGGGCCCTTTCACGCATCTGAGGAGGCGAGAGCAAGTCCATGGACTTGATCGATCCTATAAGTCTTTTAAGCTCCAAGAGTTCGGGCTGTTCATCCAAGGAGGAGTCTTTTAGCTGAGAGAGGATCGACCCCTGATAATCAAATTCGATGCGGCGAAGTGAGCCAGACCCTATTCGGTAATGACCGTCCTTAACCTCCATGAAAACGTCACCGCTATCGCTCTTCACCGACTCTTTAGTACAACGAAGAAACGTCTCTGCACAGTTAAACTGGCAGTCCCAGACTATTGTTATTCCAGCCTCAACCTCTGCCGTTACCTTAAAGGAAATAACCCTTGCTAGGGCCCTCTGACCCAACCGAGAAGGAATGTCCTTCCAGTTCCAACGTCGCGACCTAGCCCAATCAGAAAGTTTGCCCCTCATCATCTGGCCGATAAAATCGATGGCCTGAAGCACCGTGGATTTTCCCGATCCGTTTAAGCCGATCAGACATGTAAAATCGCTCAACTCAAGTTCCATGTCGACTAGACTCTTAAATTTCTTTATTGATATACTTTTTATCATCTAAAGAACCTCGTTTCTATGAGACATCACCTGCAATCGTGCTTATTTCATTCTACAGCAAAAAATCGATAGAGAGGCCTAGCTGGCCTCATTCCAAACACAAGGAGGATCGCCTTAAAAAGGCGATCCTCCTTTTATTCGCTTTTCTTATCGATTTACCTCTCGAACTTCCCCTTGACCACGGCCTTTCCGGCCTGGACCATCTTCCGTCCCATGGCGAACACCGAGTCCACCGAGAGATCGTCTCGGTTCAGCAGGACGACGTCTCCGTCGTTCCCCTCGGCTATTCTTCCCTTGCCGGGCAATCTGTAGATCGAGGCGGGAGTGGAGGTTATCACCTGAACGGCTGTCTCGAGAGGTATGCCCTCCTGTAGCACCGAGTCCCTGACCTCGGGCAGAAGCGATCTTGACGTCCCGATGGACAGGCCGGTGAATGCGCCGTCGGAGTCGAAAAAGGGAAGGCTTCCCTGACCGTCGGAACTGAAGCTTATCCGCTCCGCCGGAACCCCCGAGTCCAGCAGCCTCTTAAGCCCTTGGCTGCACTTGACCTCGCCCTCCTCCAGAAACTGTGGGGTGGTGCTGGTCGTGAGATCCACCTGTCCGCCGGAAAGCCCGTATTCTATGGCGTCCTCGAAAAGATCGGGGTTTCTGTTGACGTGGGTCGGAAGGAACTGCCCCAGCCCCAGCTCGGTGGTCTCCACCACCTTCCTTATGGGGGATAGCAATGCCGGACCGTCTCCCATATGGACGTTTATGACCCCCGACTTGCCTCCTATCATTCCGCCCACATGGGCCGAGGCAGCCAATTTGGAGAGCTCCTCGAAGGTTGGCTGAGACGAACGGTGATCCGAGATGGCCACCTCCCCTACCCCTACGAACAGGTCTATCAGTATCAGATCGTCCTTAACCGAGCCCATGAGAGTTTTTACCGGGATCTCGTAGGATCCGGTCAAAGCCCATGCTGAAATCCCCTCTTCCCTCAGGGATCTGGCCTTGGCGAGAAGCTCTCCGGGATATCTACAGGTGGAGTCGGTTCCCAAAACCCCTACGACCGAGGTCACCCCGGCCTCTGTCAGATCCGAAAGAGCCGCCTCGGGAGTTCTGGATGAGAACCCCCCTTCTCCGCCTCCTCCGGCTATATGAACGTGACCGTCCACGAATCCGGGAACCGCTATCTTGCCGGTTCCGTCGATCACGTCCATATTGGGCAGATCTCTTCCGGGAAAGGAGTTTCCCACCCAGACGATCTTGCCTCCAGCCATCAGAATGTCGCCTACGCCCAGCTTGTTGGGGCAATACAGTTCAACGTTTTTTATAAGAGTAAACAACTAATCGATCTCCTCTGCTCGTATCCTGCCTGAGAGAACCCTGGCCGCCCTATCTCCGTCCAGAGAAAGCCTGAAAGCCCTGGTATCCCTGATATGGTCGAGGGCGGAGGATCTGGCTTTTTCCTGATCCCTGTTCTCTATGGCGTCGATTATTTTCCTGTGTTCCATCGGGGTGTTAGTCTGTCCGCTGTCCGCCGGAGCCTTGAGAGGCTGAAAGCTGCCTACATACATTATGTATAGACGAGAGCGCCAGAATATAGGATGGAAGGCCCTCTCGAGATAGCTATTCCCGGCTATCCTCACTATCGAACAGTGAAATTCCAGGTTTATCGTTCGATACTCTCTCGGAAGGTCCGACAGAGCGAAGGACTCCTCTTTTTCGTTGAGCTCCCTCAGATAGGCCACGTCGTCCAGGGTGGCTTTACGGGCCGCCAGAGACGCCGCCTCTCCCTCCAGCAGAGCTCTCATGAAGAAGACGTCCTCCATGTCCTGGGCGGAAAGAGCGGGAATACGATATCCCCTTTTCCCCGATTCGCTCTCCAGAAAGCCGGTTCCCACCAGGAAGGTGAGGGCTTGCCTGATCCCTGTCCGCCCCATATTCAATTCCGACGCCAGGGCGGTCTCGTAAATAGGTTCTCCCGGCATGAGCCTCAGGTCCTCTATCCGATCCAAAATGTAGTCCAACACTGCCTGGGAAGACGTAGAGAAGTCCCCGTCACTGGCGGATGGCCAAATCATACATTTCACTCCTTCCTCGTCTTTGGGGTGGACAACGAGACTGCTACTGTGATATGTTGTACTCATATGGTACATTATGTCGACATAATGTCAATATCGTATCAATATTCAAAGAGACAAGCCCCTAATTCAAAAGGGGCATCTTTAAATGACAGGAGTTGAACAGTATATGTCGTCCAAGAAAGACCCTTCACGCAAGACCATGAGGTTGCCGGATACTTATGTCATCATCTTTTTCGTAGTCCTTCTCGCCGCGGTCCTTACCTACACCGTCCCGGTGGGAACCTACAAGACCCAGGAGATAACCTACGAGATGGACGGAGCGACCAAGACGAGAGAGGTTCTGGTCGCCGACAGTTTCGAGCTTCAGAGGGACGAGCAGGGCAACCCGGTAAAGAAAGGGGTGGCCGTTTTCGAGCCCTACGGCGAGGTCGGGCTTCTCAACTACGTGTTCGAGGGTTTCGTCTCCGGAAGCAAGTGGGGATCTGCCGTCGGAGTGATGGCTTTTATCCTGGTCATAGGTGGAGCTTTCGGAATAATAATAAGGACCGGGGCGGTCGAAGCTGGAATTCTCCACGTCTTGAGCAAGTTCAAGGGCATGGAGAGGGCGATCATCCCGGTCATGTTCGTCCTCTTCTCTCTGGGAGGAGCCATCTTCGGTATGGGAGAGGAGGCCATTCCCTTCGTCCTGATACTGGCTCCCGTCTGCGTGGCTCTGGGATACGACGCCATCACCGCTGTGATGATAACCTACGTTGCCACCCAGATAGGCTTCGCCACCTCATGGATGAATCCCTTCAGCGTCGCCATAGCCCAGGGGATCTCCGGCATTCCGGTGCTCTCCGGAGCGGGGTTCCGCATGGCCATGTGGGCAGGCTTCACCCTGGTGGGAATATTCTACACCATGAGGTACGCAGAGAAGGTCAAGGCAGATCCGACGTCGTCTCTCTGCTACGAGACAGACTCGTATTTCCGGGAAAACGTGGAAAAAGGCAAGGAGGTCGAGAGCCATTTCGGCCTGGGACATATGCTGGTGGTACTGGCCCTTTTTGCAGGAATAGCCTGGGTGATATGGGGAGTCATGACCAACGGCTACTACATTCCGGAGATAGCCACACAGTTTTTCGTGGTCGGACTGGTCTCGGGGATTATAGGGGCTCTGTTCAAACTTAACGACATGGGGGTAAACGATATCGCGGTCAGCTTCAGAGAGGGAGCCAAAGACCTTCTGGGAGCCGCCATGGTCGTGGGCATGGCGAAGGGGATAGTCCTAGTTCTGGGAGGAGATACACCGACGGATCCGACGGTTCTAAATACTATACTGAACTCGGCCGGAAACGCCATAAGCTCGTTCAACACGGCGGTATCGGGATGGCTTATGTATCTTTTCCAATCCGTATTCAACTTTTTCGTCGTCTCCGGTTCGGGCCAGGCAGCCTTGACCATGCCTCTTATGGCCCCTCTGTCGGATCTGGCCGGAGTCACCAGACAGGTTGCGGTATTGGCCTTCCAGCTAGGCGACGGCTTCACCAACCTGATAGTTCCAACCTCGGGCTGTCTCATAGCCTGCTTAGGTGCCGCCAGGATCGATTGGGGAACCTGGGCCAGGTTTCAGATCAAGTTCCAGGCTATTTTGTTCGTCCTGGCCTCTCTGGTAGTGGTCGGGGCCGTCTTGACCGGTTTAAACTAGGACAACTCGAATATATGAGGCGATCCTCCCTGAAATCAATTTATAGGGAGAGGACACAGTATGCAATCTATGCTGTCAATATGACATTACCAATGACACACCATAAAAATAGAGACGGGGATGTTCACCCCGTCTCTATTTAGTTTAGTCCATATTTGAGACGAATTTATCGAGAAAAAACGAGCAGTTCTGCATGAAGTTTCTGAGTCGCTGCATCGTAATTCCTCCGTCCAGGTCAATGTCCAGCTCCAGATGAGGATCTCCGTCGCCGTCCAGGTATGCCTTGGCCAGACGCCATTCCGAGTTCCACCGATTGACGTCGCCCATGGTCATGCCGGTATCGCTCCATCCACAGTGGAATTGAACGGAAGAACCATCGTCGTAAAGAAATACCTGTACCGTGAGCCCATTCAGTTTAAATTGACAGGTTTCATCGTTTTCGACCTCAGGTCGATAACCTTCATCGGCCAAAAAATCTCGAAGTTCCCACACGGACATCTTCTCCACCAGGGTCGTCGAATCGGCAAAAGCGACGGAACAGGCCGACACACACAGGATAACCACAGCTAACATACAGACAAACTTCTTCATGAACACACTACCTTTCTGCCCCTCTCAGGGCTAAAAAATCATTCTAAAAACTCATCGCGAAACTTCAGTGCTGGCTCGTACCGTCCGTTTATGGAAAGAGCCCTCTCTATCCATCGCCTGGCCTTCTCCTCGTCTCCCGCTTTATAGGCCGATCTGGCTGCCCATAGGGCGGCAAGGTAGTTTCCGCTATAAAAATCCAACCCTTTTGCAAAGGCGCTAAACGCTTCTTCGTATTTACCGGAGGAATACTTTGCATACCCTTCTCTGTGTATTATCCCCAATACGTTTTTCAGTCCCCCGTCTATAGGATAGGTCGAGAGAACGTCGCTCTGATCGGATCGATCTGGATCGACCCCCTCCACCTGGATAATTTTCGGGCGAGGAATAGAGGCTTTCGGCAAATCGGCTTTCTTTTTTATGATACCGCTTTCCTCCCAGCGTCTGGCCTGAGCGGCAAGTCTGGTCATCCTTCGCTCCGTAGGAGGGTGTGAGTTGAAGCCGCTGGGAGAGGTCACCAATCCATCGTCGGCCATCCTTTTTATGGCGTTGTAAAGTGACCAGGCCGAGTATCCCGCCTTATACGAATATTCCACTCCGGCGTCGTCGGCCTCCACCTCCTGCTCTCTACTGTACCCCTGAACCGCCAGAGTGGCTCCTATACCTATGGCAATGTCTCCCGTGTCGCTGTCCAGAAGCTCGCTCAGCACTGCGGCAAGAATGCCTATACCAGCGTTGCGTTTCTGACCCGATTCCAGGTGACCGTGCATTCCGTGACCGATCTCGTGGGCGATGACCCCGGCGATCTGATCCTCCGTGTTCATGATGTCCAACAGACCCTGGAACACCACTATTTTGTACTTGCCGTCCTCCATGGTTATATAGGCGTTGGTCTCGTCCTTGTCCTCAAGATGAAGAGAGGCCTCGAAACCGGTGGTCTTGGACAGTCTGTCCCAGGCCCTCTCCATGGCCGCATTGGAAACCTTTGCATCCGAAGCCTCTACGGTCAGCAGCAGAACCAGACTCGAAAGGACCCACAAGGACCATTTTTTGAGATTTATTTTTTTCGTCTTCATGACATCATCCTCCGAATTCATCGCTTGAATCGATAAAAGGATATCAGAGAAAGAACTTCTGGCCTAGTCTCTCAGGACGAACGCAAATGTTTTTCATAGTATGATATATTGCATTAGCCACGTAATATAAAGCCGACGAGCGAGGGAGGAAAAAATGGATATCGAACAAATCATGGCGGAATCAAAATCAAAACGAAGAGAGGCCCTTGATATTCTCTCCACCCTGGAACTCCTGGATATTTGGGGAAAATACGGCAGGCCCGTTCTGGTCGGAGCCGTGGCTTACGATCTGGTGCTCGATTGCGACATAGACATGGAGATCTACTGTCCCACCCTTAAAATCGAGGACGGATTCGAGGTCTTTTCCCGCCTTTGCGGCAAGAAAAGCGACCTCGTCAAGGGATGCTCCTTTCAAAACCACCTGGAAGGGCCGGACGGAGCCCTCTATTGGAAGCTGTCGATAGTCAAAGACGGAATTCCCTGGAAGGTGGACATGTGGTCGGCACCGGAGGATTACCCTCTTCCCAGAAGCGAACACTTCGTAAAACCCATGATAGAGGCCTTGACCGACGAGACCAGAGAGGCCATTCTGTATCTAAAGTGGCACAGACGGATGGACCCGGAGATAGAATGTCCCTCCATAGATCTCTACCGAGCGGTCATGAAGGGAGGGGTCAGGACTCCCTCGGATCTGAAATCCTGGCTGAGGGAAAACAAAACGGGAGAGCTATCCTCATGGATCCCAGGCCACAACGACTGATAAGGAGGAAGAAAGTATGAAGAAAAATATAGTGAATCTGGCGGAAAATCTGATGGCTAAATCGGAGGTGGTCACCTTGGCCTCCGTCAACGAGGACGGCTTTCCCCGCATCTGCGCCATGGCCAACGTAAAATCGGAGGGGATAAAGACGATCTGGATGGCCACAGGAACTCACTCCAAGAAAACCGCCCATTTTCTAAAAAACCCGAAAGCCAGCGTCTGCACCTACTCCGGAGGAGACAGCCTGACGCTTGTCGGAAACATATCGGTGATCTCCGACAAGGAGATAAAGCACGACCTGTGGCAGGACTGGTTCATAGAGCACTTCCCCAAGGGAGAGGACGACCCGGAATACTGCGTCCTGAAGTTCGAGGCCAAAGAGGCCACGATCTACATAGACGAGATCTTCGAGACTGTCTCAGTCTGAAAAAGCTCCGACATAAAAGCCCCCGACCGTAAACGGTCGGGGGCTACGGTTTTAAACGCCTTTTTCGGGAACGACACCCTTCATGGAGATTGCTAGCCCCCTGTCCAGAAGGGTTTTCACGACCGCTCTTCCTATGACCCTGGCTCCCAGGGCCAGGGCTTGGTGGGCCTCGGCCTTTGTCACCGAGTCGGCGAAATCCACCGTATGGAGGGCATACCGCTCCGGCGTTATGGCGAGCAGAGGCTGAAGGGTCGGGCACCTGCGGGAGACGTTGCCGACGTCGGTGGATCCGGTAGGGGCCGCAGGAGGATCGAAGGAAACGCCAAGCTCGTCGTATATCTCTCCTATCATGGCCTCTCCCGGAGGATTGGGAACCATGTCGTCGAAGCTGGACTCGAACGTTTCCCAGGAAACCTCCGTTCCCGTGGCCAAAGCGGCCCCTCTGGCGCAATCCATGCAGCGGGAGGTCAGCCCGTCGAGATAGATCCGCTCCGGAGCCCTGAACTCGAAGCGGCAGACGGCCCTGTCCGGAACTATGTTCGGCGCCTCGCCTCCGTCGTCGACTACTCCGTGAATCCTGGCCTCCGGTATGGAATGTTGCCTGAGCATATCCACCGCGTGGAACATGAGCTGAACCCCGTTGAGGGCGTTTTTGCCTTCCCAGGGAGCACCTGCGGCGTGAGAGGCTTTTCCCGTAAAGGTGAAACGGTATCCGTCCATAGCCAGTGAACGGAAGGCGGTGGTGTTGATTCCTCCGGAAGAGTGGATCATCAGGGCCAGATCGTAGCCGTCGAACAGCCCGGCCTTAGACATGGAGCACTTAGCGCCGTCGGTCTCCTCCGCCGGGGTCCCCACAACGTGCACCGCCCCTCCCAGAGATTCCACGATCTCCGACAGAGCCAGACCGGCCAGGACCGACATGGATCCGTGAACGCAGTGGCCGCAGCCGTGTCCCAGACCGGGAAGAGCATCGCACTCGACCATTATCGCAACCTTCGGACCGTCCTCGTTCCCTCTGGAGGCCTTGAACGCCGTGGACAGACCGCCGTAAGGTCGCTCCACAGAGAAGCCCTCTCGAGACAGAAGGGCGACTATCCTATCGGTAGCCTCGAACTCCTCTCCGGAAAGCTCCGGGTTGGCTGCCATCCAGTCCGACAGAGCCACGGCTTCGCCTAGAAACCTCTCTACTCCTTCGTCCAGCCTGAAACAGGCCTGCCCATAGTCCATTAAAGACACAGCATCATACCCCCAAGGCCACTGCGGCAGCTATGAAAAAGCCCTGAAAGGCCACTGCGATCAGAAAGAAGGGCAGAAAGAATCGATACCACTTCTCCAGCGGAACGTGGGCTATGGCGCACATGATAGGGATGAGCGCCGTCGGCCAGAGCAGGTTGGAAAGCCCGTCGCCGAACTGGAAGGCCAGAACCGCCACCTGACGGCTGATCCCCAGAACGTCCGAGAGGGGAGCCATTATTGGCATGGTTACCACAGCCTGGCCGCTTCCAGAGGGAATCAAAAAGTTTATCACGTTCTGAACCGCCAGCATCCCCTCGGCGGCCAGCCATCGGGGCAGATCCTGAAGGGGAAGGGAGAGGTAGTAAACCACCGTGTCCACGATGTGCCCCTCTCTCATGACCACCAAAACTCCTCTGGAGAGGCCGATTATCATACATCCGAAAACGATGTCCCTGAGTCCCTTGACGTAGACGTCGGCCAGCCTGTTCGGGTTGAAGCCGCCTATAAGGCCGGAAAGGATCCCCATAACTATGAAGAGCCCGGCCAGCTCGTTGAAGTACCACCCCTTCTGAGTCACCCCCCAGATCAGTACGACGATCGACGCCACCACGACGCCGCACACCGCCCTGGTCCTGGCGGTGAAGGGAGTTTTTACCAGTTCGTCGTGATCCAGCTGTAGATCCCCCATATCTATGCCGACCATGTAGCTTTTAGCGGGGTCTTTCTTGATCTTCCTGGCGTAACGGAGTATCCACCAACACACCAAAGTCTCCATGACGAACCATGTGACCAGACGGAAGGCCCATCCGGACAGCAGAGGTATGCCTGCGAAGTTCTGTGCCAGAATGACGGTGAAGGGGTTCATCACCGCCGCTGTGTAGCCTATCCCCACGGCCATGCCGATGGTGGCCAATCCTACTATGGCGTCGTATCCCATCGCTATGGACATCCCTACGAAAAGGGGAAGGAAGCCGAAGGTCTCCTCGAACATGCCGAACACGGAGGCCGCCATGCCGAAGATGTAGACGAAAGCCACTAATATATAGTCGCTCTTGCCCTTGAACAGACGGAGCATCCACCCTATGAAGGCGTTTAGGGCCTTGGTCTCCAGAACGACGAACCAAGAAGCGTAGGCCAGAAAGACGAAGAAGAACACCTCGGCGGCGTCGACCAGCCCCTTCTGTATGGCTATGAAGGTCTGAAACGGACCTACCGGGGTGGAGGCTATCTCCTTGAACGACCCGGGGACGACTACGGTCCTGTGGATGGTCTCGTTCATCTCCCTGGTGAACTCCCCTGCCGGGAGGATCCAGCTACCCACCGCCGCCAGTATGGTCAGAGAGACCAGCAGCACGTAGACGTGCGGTACCGACAGCTTCCTTTTCTTCGGATTACTTGCGGCGTTGTTGCTTTGAGACGACATACGACTACCTCCTTGAGTTTATTCGAGACCCGACCTCTCTTTCACGCTAAATCGACTACGAGGTCAAGAGGCGTTTCGCTAAATCGATCACACAAGGGATAATACCACAGGAACGACGAAAAAACGGCCTCCCCGGAAAAATCCGAGAAAGGCCGTTCGCCCTTTCGATAAGTGCGATTCTGAAATCAGAGGAGATCTTCGTCGGGAGTGACCATTATCTTGACGTGCTTCTTCTTCTCCGGTCCGGTAAGAGCTCCGAATCCCTCGTCCACGATGTCGTCCAGGCCTATCTTCTTGGTTATAAGCCCGGTGGTATCGATCCTTCCGTCCGACAGAAGCCTTATCACCGCCGGAAACTGATGCTGGTAGACTATGGTTCCGACCAGCTTCTTCTCGGTCAGCACGATCGAATTGGGATCAAAGGAGATCGGCTTTTCCCATATGCTGGTCACCACCACGGTTCCGGCATAATGAACGGAATCCAACGCAAGCTTCAACCCTTGTTCGGCCCCGGTGGTCTCGAAAGCCACGTCGACGCCGATCCCTCCGGTGAGGGAACGGATTTCCTCGGCAACGTCGCACTCGTTGGGGTCCAACACCCTGTCGGCACCGTGCTTCAAGGCATACTCCTGGCGTATGGACTTTCTCTGCATCACGAAGATTTTTTTCGCCCCGGCGGCCTTTAGCATCTCTATGGTGCAAAGACCGATAGGGCCGGCACCGAGGACCAGAGCGGTCTGTCCTATTTTGAAGTCACCCTGGACCAGAGAATGAAGGGCCACTGCCATAGGCTCGACCAAAGCGGCGTCCTCGTAGGAAAGGGAGTCCGGAATTGGGTGGACGAACTCCTCGAAGAAGACGGTGTAATCGGCAAAACCGCCCCCTCCGCCGCACAGACCGTGGAAACCGAGTCTGGAGCAGAGGTTGTACTTGCCCTCCCTACAGGCGGGACACATATCGTCCTTGGCCGCAGGGGAACATACCCTCATGGGCTCCACCACTACCCTGTCGCCTACCGATACCTTGGTGACCCCCTGGCCTACCTCTACGACCTCCCCGGAGAACTCGTGTCCCAATATGACCGGGGCCTTCTCACCGCTGAGAGGATGGGGCTGTTCCGCAGGTATGAATATGGGACCGCCCAGGTATTCGTGCAGGTCCGAACCGCAGATTCCACACCATTTCACCTTGACCTTGACCGTGCCGGGAGCCGCCACCGGCTCCTTCGTCTCGACGACTCTGACGTCGTTTCTTCCATACCACATGGCTGCCTTCATTCTCTCGTCCCCCTTGTATTCTTTATACAGTATTTATGGGACGCACGTTACCACTTTCACTATAAAAGTCAAGGGGATCAGGAAGCCTTTTTACCGTTCAATCTGAGGAGGATCTCCTTAGCAACCTTTTCGCCGGAAAGAAGCATTCCCCCGAAGATCGGTCCCATTCGGGGACCTCCAAAAACGGCGTTGGCGCTCATTCCCGCGACGAACAGACCGGGGTAGACCTCTTTTGTGTTATCCACGGTCAGTTTTTCCGCCCTCTCGCACCAAAGAGACTTCTCTCCCTCCACCTTGCCGGTTTCCGTCAATAGCCTTCCCGGCACCTTTTTCTCCACGGTAGAGGTCACGTTGGAGTCGTGTCCCGTGGCGTCGATGATGAAATCGCTTCTAACAGCCAATGGATCGACCAGAAGGCCGGAAGCCTCGACTGTGGACCAGTTGATCACCAACCCTATAACCCGGTCCTCTCTCATCACCACGTCCTCCGCAACCATACCGTTGAACACAGTGACCCCGGCCCTGACGGCCGAGGAGATCAGGGTGGAGACGGCCTCCACAGACCCGGCGGTGTAGTATCCCGGTTCGAACTCCCTGAGGGAGACCCCCAGATCGTCCAGTATTCTCGCACCTTCGGACTGCACTACTATCTCGTTGAAAAGCATGCCGCCGCCCCACATACCTCCCCCCAGGCTTAACCGCCTGTCGAAGAGGGATACCTTTACCCCCGCGTCGGCCAAGACGTACCCCGCCACCAAGCCGGCCGGGCCACCTCCAACTATGACCACGTCGTTTTCCAGATGATCCGTAAGCCTCTCGAAAAAACGGCTTACGATGGCCTTGGAAATAACCCTCTCGTCCAATTCCATGATACCCTCTCCTTTTTAGTGATTTTTTCGGAAAGACAGGAAAAAAGACGTCGCCTCCCAAGCTAGAGGAGGCGACGTGGACGTCTGAGATGAGATATCCTATTACTCTTCTTCCTGCGCCGGCATTACCCGGTGTCGTCGAACGAGACGACAGCGTGATCACACGCTCAGGTTCGAAGGGTCTACGGGTTCCCCCGTACTCTCAGCCCCAGACTCAGGAGCTCCCCTGTTTCTCTTACGAAACAGTATAATCACTTTATTTTCTTTGTCCATAGCTGTGGCACGTTTTCACCAAACCGTTGCAAAAAGGCTCCCGGCGGTGTATTCTCTTGTGGATTTGTTTTACTCAACAAACTAATTTCGGAGGTGACTAGATGCATATATCGGAAGGAGTTCTGTCCGTTCCCATACTGGTTGCGGGAGCCGCCCTGACGGTGGGCTTCACCGCCCAGGGACTGAGGTCCATGAAGGCGGAGGACGTACCTGCCACGGGAATCGTCTCGGCGGGGCTATTCGTAGCGTCGCTCATACACGTATCCCTGGGTCCGTCCAGCGTGCATTTGCTGTTGAACGGCATTTCCGGGGCCATTCTTGGATGGGCGATCTTCCCGGCCTGCGTGGTGGCCCTGTTCCTCCAGGCCCTGCTGTTCCAGTTCGGAGGGTTGGCGGTACTGGGAGTCAACGTTATGGACATGGCCTTTCCAGGGCTGATCTTCGGGGCTCTGTTCAGGATGCTCTTCGTATCCAGAGGAAAATGGGCTCTGCTGCTGGGCGGTTTTCTGTGCAGCGCAGGAGGGGTCATTCTGACGGCCCTCATGACGGCGGGAGTGCTGGCACTGAACGGCGAGGGCTTCATGGCGGCGGCAAAACTGATAGTATGGGCTCATATCCCGGTAGCCCTGATAGAGGGCTTCGTAGGTGCCATGGCGGTGCTCTTCCTGGCCAAGGTTCGACCGGGCATGATCGGAAGAAAGCAGGGTGAACTTCTATGAAAAAGATAGCGGCTACTTTGGCGTTGATGGTCCTTCTGGTGTCCCCGGCCTGGGCCCACAAGGTATGTATGCTCTCCTCCTTCGAGGGCGATTCGATAACGGGAGAGGCCTACTTCTCCACGGGAGACCCGATCGTTGGCAGCCCCGTAACGGTGGAGTCCAACGGAGAGGAGATCGGACAGGGCAAGACCGACGAGAACGGGGCCTTTTCAATAACCATACCGAAGGGAGTCCTTTCCGCCAAGGTCACCATAAACGCAGGCATGGGACACGTAGCCCACGAGGAGATAGCCAGAGAGGGAGCTCCGGAGCCATCGACAGCCACGGAGCCACAGGCCCAGACGACCGCCGAAACATCCGTTCCGGCCGTTTCGCTGGAGGACGTAAAAAAGGCGGTGGCCTCCGAGATATCGCCGGTGAAGAAGATGGTCATGGATATGGAGAGGGCTCAGTCAAAACCGGACATGCCGAAGATATTGGGAGGCATAGGCTACATAATCGGGATAGTCGGGGCCTTTATGTGGGGCAGATCGAAACGTGTCTGATTCCCCTTTAGGGAGAATAGACCCCCGCTGGAAGATTCTCCTCGCCTTCGCCGTGGCCATCGTGGTCTCCTGCTCCAGAGAGATCCACAGCTCGGCCCTTTTGCTGGGCTACGGAGTCTTTCTGGCGTTTTTGGGACGACTGTCGCCGAAGGAGACCCTGAAAAGGCTGGGAGCCGTAAACGGACTGCTGATAACCCTGTGGCTGACCCTACCTCTGACCGCCGGAGGCGAGACGGTAAGGCTGGTCGGACTGGATCTGTCGTTGGAGGGCATCGATCTGGCGGGGAACATAACCCTCAAAAGCTCCGCCATGGTGCTGGTGCTGATGGCCCTGTTGGGGACCAGCCAAACCCATCTGGTGATGAGAGGCCTGAAAGAGCTTGGCCTGTCAACGAAGCTGGTGACATTGCTCCACTTCTGCTCCCGATATATACACGTCATAACCGACGAGAACAGGCGCATCCACGAGGCGGCAGTCCTAAGAGGCTACAGACCGGGAATAACCCCGAGAGGACTGAGGACCACCGCTTCGATGGTCGCCTCTTTGCTGGTGAAGAGCTACGACCGATCCGTCCGGGTAAACGACGCACTGCTCCTAAGGGGCTTCGACGGCACCTTCCCGTCGGTGCACGAGCCGTCCAGGGCGGCCCTTCCGGACCTGGCTTGGTTCGGAGGCATAGTGGCCCTTTTCGGGGGGTGTCTGGTATTTTGAGATCTCTTGAATTGACGAATCTCTCCTTTCACTACAGAGAGGGAGCCCCGGTGCTGAAGGACCTCTCCCTTTCCCTTACCGACGAGGATAGACTGGCCCTGACCGGCCCCAACGGCTCGGGCAAGACCACCCTCTTCAGGGTTACCATGGGACTGCTGAAACCCCAAAGGGGGTATATAGCTCTGGACGGAAAGGAGATCTCCGACGACGAGGACTGGCGCCGGTTGAGGAGAGAGGTCGGAATGGTCTTCCAGGACCCGGACGACCAACTGTTCTGCCCCACCCTCCTGGAGGACGTGGCCTTCGGGCCTATGAACATGGGTATAAAGCGAAAGGAAGCCGGGGAGCTGTCCCTCTCGACCCTCCTGGCCTTGGGAATAGAGGATCTGGCGGATCGACCTCCCTACAGCCTGTCCGGAGGGCAGAAGAAGCTCGGGGCCCTGGCGACGGTGCTGTCCATGTCGCCTTCGTTCATATTGCTGGACGAACCTTCGGCGGGGCTGGACGACGACGCCGTAGAGAGGCTGATAACGGCCTTGAGGAATTTTTCCGGAGGTTATCTGATAGCCTCTCACGAACCGGACTTCCTCCGCAGGGTGACCTCCTCGGAGATCAAGATAGGCCATCCTAGTTATCGGGAGCACTAACTCGATGCCATAGGGGTATAATAAGGGAAGGTTACGATATATCTTTTCCCAGGAGGTCCGTTCATATGACTATAGGTCGCAGATTCGCCGTGTTGCTTACGATCCTCGTACTGACCCTGTCGGGGATAGGGATCGCCACCTTCTTGAAAGGCGACGATATCCTGGAAAACCAGGTTATGGAGACCGGGACGGAGACGGTAAAGGGGGCGGCCGAAACCGTGAGTCAGCACTTCGACATGCTGGCCGGGATAATCGACAACACGGTGTTGGCCGTCGATCAGGCCTGGAGGGAGAACAAGAGGGAGTTCGTCCAGATGCAGGATCTGATGGTCGAGTCCCTCAAGGTCAACGAGAAATGGGGCTTTCAGGATATCTACTTCGGCTTCGCAAGCAACGGAGACTTCGCCACCAGTCACAGGCTGGTGCCGCCGGAGGGCTTCGACGCCAGAAAGAGAAGCTGGTACGTAGCGGCGGCCGAGATCGGCAAAGGCAAGGTGGCCCTTACCGAGCCCTATATCGACGTTACCACCAAGAAACCGGTCATATCGCTCAGCAAGCTGGTTTACGACTCTGACGGAAAGCTGGTGGGATGTGTCGGAGCCGACGTCGGCATAGGCCACCTGGTAGAGTTCACCAAAAAGCTGACCATACTGGGACAGGGCAAGGGAATGCTGCTCAGCACCGAAGGGATGGTCATAGCGGGACCGATCGAGGAGGACGTCATGACCAGAAAGCTCTCGGAAAAACCCGAGGCGGACATGGCGGAACTGGGCGGAAAGATGACCGACGGCAAATCGGGCTTCATGGAGGTAAACCTGAACGGAAGCCACACTGCGTTCTACACCCCGACGAAATGGGGGGTGTCTCTGGCGATACTCTACCCGGTCAGCGCCATAGCGGCTCTGGTGCACTCTCTGACCTTGCCTTTGATCGTAATATCCGTGATAGCCCTGATACTGACCTTGGCCGTGGTGATCTTAACATACAGGGGCATAGCCTCGCCTCTCAAGAAGGTGTCCGACATGGCCAGGCTGATGAAGGAACGGGATCTCACGGTGGACCTCCGATCCATAGGCTACGACGCCAAAGACGAGCTTGGGAACATGATATCGGCCCTGGCGGACATGGTGGAGAACATCCGCTCTACCATAGGCAAGATAACCTCCGAGGCGGACAGCATAAACCAAAGCTCCTCCGGACTGGCCGCCATAAGCGAACAGGCCAACGCCTCCATGGACGAGGCGAAGCGGGCTGTCGAGGAGATAGCCGTTCTGGCCGAGACGAACGCCGCCTCGCTTGAGGAGACCAACGCAGGGGTCGAGGAGGTGTCCTCAAGCGCCCATCTTGCGGCGGAATCGGCGACGGAGGGAACCGAGGCGACCGAGTCGGCCACTGAGACGTCGGAGAAGGCGGCTGGACTGGTAGAGGTAGTCATAGATGGAGTGGAGTCGGTGGGACGTAAGTCCGACGACACCATAGCCAGAATGAACGCCCTGGGCGAGTCGGTCCATCAGATAACGGGCTTCATAGAGACCATAAACTCCATAGCGGATCAGACCAATCTGCTGGCCCTGAACGCCGCCATAGAGGCAGCCAGAGCGGGAGAGGCAGGAAGGGGCTTCGCCGTGGTGGCAGAGGAGGTCCGAAAGCTGGCGGAGGAATCGGCCAAAGCCGCTGGAAAGATAGACTCCCTTATAGGGGATCTTCAGAAACAGACGGGCGAGTCCATATCGGTCACCAGGGAGACAGCCGAGGTGATGAAGGACACCGTAGCCAGAGCCTCCGAGGCCAGAAAGGGACTGGACGAGACCCTGGAGAGCATAAAGAGGGTAAACGTGGCCATGCAGAACATCGCCGCCACCTCGGAGGAGCAGGCGGCATCGTCCAACGAGATGGCCGGAGCCGTCGATCAGGCGTCCAAGTCCACCGTGGAGATGGCCCAGAAGGTGGAATCCATCAAGACCTCCACCGTCGAGACCGCTAAGGCCTCCGACGGAGTGGCCCAGGAGGCGGAGAGACTGGCTGGACTGGCTCGGTCCATAGACGAAGAGCTGAAGAGGTTCAGGACGGCAAAATCGGGAATAACCCCTCTGAAAAGATAAGACACATGCCAAGAAGGCGGCCGGGGGATCCGGCCGCC